>JBAVMD010000286.1:0-6473 GCA_049689695.1 Chitinophagaceae bacterium
CGTTTATGCTTAATATAAGGATACTGCTGTCTGAGTTTTTCAATGTTTGCGAATAAGCATGAAACAAAGTAGCTTGTTGAGATCAGGTAACAACCATGATTGACGAACCAAGATTGATCCTTATCGAAAATTTCTTTGCCATCGATAATGTCTTCATGCAAAGGAGCACAATGTTTTTCTTTCTTGAGTGTTTCCTGAATTTCGTGTAACCTGAAATAACTTTCCTCCAGATAAAGTCTAAGGCCATTTAAGTACGTTCTATTCAAATCCTTATTGCTGGAAGACTTTTCTTTCAGCTTATTAAAATAAAACCCCAGGAAGAATATGATAAGTGAAATCAGCGGTGCTATTATGGCAACTTCAATACTCATCTTGAATATTTGAAAAGGCCGGACACTTTCGCCTATGCTCGGACCTTTCAGCAGCAGCGCTATCTTCGAATGTTCGGGCGATAAGCGAACGGTGAGTAAAGCTACAAAAAGTTTTGGTGCCGTTTATAGCATCATGAATGCTCCAAATAATACTAACTCGCACAAATGACTGGTGGATTAAGGTGTTACTGTCATACCTGATACAGCACCCTTATCGCCAT
Organism: Chitinophagaceae bacterium; assembly: GCA_049689695.1. GTDB lineage: Bacteria > Bacteroidota > Bacteroidia > Chitinophagales > Chitinophagaceae > DASPKM01. The sequence continues at coordinate 593 of JBAVMD010000286.1, forward strand.
CGTTAACTGCTTTTTTGAAATCAGTCCAAAATGTTTTAAAGTCAGAATGTACATTGGTTTTGATATCTGCTATAGGAATTACCGTTGCCTTATTTGTTATAGTCTTGGTATTTAATGAATCATTTTGCTTCAATGCAAGTTCTCTTTCTTTGAGTTCAAGCTCTTTTTGCTTAGTGCCATTTTGATCATATGAAAAAATAAAAATGTTGAGAGTAAGTATTATAAGCAATTTTTCATAAAAATAATTTTAAGTGCCAAAATTGCGAGTTTGTGTTTTAAAATCATAGTATTATTAGTCGCCTGATGAAGCAAGTAATAGTTGTTTTTTAGTTGAAACCAATTTTCCTTCCTCATACAATTCTGCTTTTATGGTTGTTTCTGTTGCTCCTCTTTGTATTATAAATGGGACAAAAAATGTTTCTTCGACAAAGGGAACGGTTAATTCTATCTTTTCAAAAACATCCTCTACCTTTCCATTATTTTCATATTGTGCTGTTATTTTTAGGGTCCTCTTTATGTATTTGTATTCCTGTCCCGGAATTCGATTGATTCTAACTACTACCATTGTTTGATTACCGCTACCATCAATTAAAGCACTTTCTTTTCCTACAACATTTGAAGAAAAAGTATTTTTCTGATTGTTATACTCATATCCTAAAATTTGTGAAATCTTAACTTGTGAATAAGACTGCAATGACACGATAGTCATAACTACTATTAATATTTTTTTCATTGGTTATTTTTTTCATTGCCTACTCTATCAATATGCAGTTTTCGGCTTCCCTGTTAAGTGATCAAATGTAGAACAGTGGAGTGTTTTATGTTTGTCTGCTTGTCCTGATGACATGTTTACAAATTTGCGCACACTGGTCAGGATTTTGTGTCAAAGAAAAATGATGTGTCGCATAGTGATAGATTTCCGTCAACCTACGCAGTAGTGATTAATAATTGGGCTTCAAATTTGCCGTTCTTTTTGCTTTTGTCTTTTCCATGCAGTTCTATTAAATACCATTCCAAGAACGAAAAAAATTATCCCTCCGACCAACAAAATATAGCCAATCAGTAGTTTTTGCTCATGCTCTGAATCCCCTTCAACACCAAATGCTCTGAGCATGCGCTTTTCATAGGTGTTTTGATCAAATACGGTCCAAACCCCGATTCCAATCATAACTATAGCTATTAATACAAATAGAATGCTTAAATACCCTTTCATAATAAGTGTTTATATAGCTAATATAAATAGTAATACTATGCAATAAGTAACACAAGACATATTTAAGGCAGACAAACATTATTATTACTTTCGCCTTTGTTGGTGTTTTTGTAGATTCCACTTTACTCCAAAAAATACTTGTACCAACAAACTAGATCAGCCTTGAACGAAATTTATTAGTATCAGTTTGCTGCAGTCACAAATTGCATCAGGAGTGAACACCAAACGCTTAAGTCTTTGTCTATTTGTCATCTGCAATGAAGCTACTTTTGAACCTAGCATTTTCAATAATATTGTCATCGTTGATTCATTTGTAGACGCATCTGCCTTATATCTTCATTCGGCCTTACTAGACGCTCTTTGCAACACTTAGAAACGCTACGTTAAAAAAAGTCCAACTGATAAAAACAGGTGTTTTGACGGTATTTCGAAGATTAATTCTTGATAATGGGCAAGGAATTGTAAGGAATTAGTACTTGGACGCATAAAAACCCAAGACCTGTCAGCCTTGAACTTCCACGTAGCGAGGATTGGAGTTAAACCCATGACCTCAGGGGTTATAAATCCGGCGTAGAGAGTGAAATTTAAGAATGTCAAAAGAAGAAAATAAAACAGACATAAGCACTAATCTGCCGTTATAATATGATAAGGTATCGCTTCTTTGTTATTTAGTAATTTTACTATTTTGTTTGAGTACTTTTACCTAATCTCAGATCATATAACAAATTTACAATGACCTTATGAAGAGTTGATTAGCAAAATAATATAAGCATTTGTAAAAATTTTATTAGAAAAATAATACTTTTTAGAAACTATAAAAAGATACCACATTAGATAACGGCTTTAGCAATTCGCATAATCAACGCTCGATTATATGTTTAAGCGAATACCTGAACCGAAGGCAAAAAAACTCCCCGACAAACAGATAGAGGCCGCAACTCAAAATTTACCTGAAAAAAAAGGGCAACATCGCGAGCCCGAAGAATTTATCTTTTCTTTTTTGGGGATATTAAAAATGCAGAGCAAAAATCCTGGTTCTAAGACAGTGCTAATGGCCGTATTATTTCTTGTTGTAATTATTGCCGTTGTTATCCTGTTTAACAAATATATCGTGCCTACAGTAGCCGCATTGGGAATAAAACAACTGCTATCGTCGTTTGGGATTAAAGCAGAAACTTTAATAAAGTTTACAAAAGGCAAATGAAATCATGTGAAAATTCACTCTCCCCCTATTCCACCCCAATACCGCCTGATACCTCGCCATCCTACTCACCTTATCCGCCATTACACTAAACCATCCCATAAATTTTGTTCAGAATTCAACTTTTTTTATATGATCAGTATTAGCAGGTTGTAGCTTTGGATCAACTACTATAAATTCTCCTCGCTCAATTACATTCTTTGCCGGTTCTTTTCTTTCATCTCTATCCGGCGATAAAATAAAAATGATCAACAGCAAAAACACCCCGCTAGTTTTGACTTTTTCATTTTCTAAAAATATTTTAAAGATTATGATAGGGAGCTCTGCGCCCCCTATAGGTGATATGATTTTGCGATGACGCGGTTCGCGTGAAATGATATATTGATAGTAGATAAAACGATGAAGTTAAAGGGAGGCTATTAGATTCAAAAGAAGGTGTTTTTCCACGTTTTTTCAGATTGGGTACGATTGGAAAGTATGTTGAATTCGGGTTGAATGCGGCTTGAAAGCTCCCCCAATGCAGGTTCAAAGCTTGCGCAATGCTTGTTCAAAGCATCTTAAAGCACCTTCCAGATGAATGTGGCCTTGCACCGGAATACGGTTGCAGTTTCTTTTTAATTCCACCCTGTCTAATTTCCACTTATTTTTACGCACCAAATCATCAACGTGAGTAAAAAAATCACCCTTCGCAACAACGTTCGCTCCTTTGGCAAAGGCGTTCAGCCCATGTTATTCGCCCACGGCTTTGGCTGCGACCAGAACATGTGGCGGTTTATTACTCCGGCTTTTGAAGATGATTACCGGATAATCCTGTTCGATTATGTGGGCGCCGGCAAATCAGATATCACCAGCTATAACCTGGAACGCTATAGCACGCTTCATGGTTATGCGCAGGACGTGCTGGATATCTGCGAAGAGCTGGAACTTACTGATGTGATCTTCGTTGGCCATTCCGTTAGCAGCATGATAGGGCTGCTGGCCGCCCTGGAAAGGCCAAAATATTTCAGCCATATCATCATGGTAGGCCCCTCCCCTTGTTATATCAACGATGATGGCTATGTAGGCGGGTTCGGAAAGCAGGATATTGAAGGATTACTGGAAACCATGGAAAAGAACTATATCGGTTGGGCCAATTTTCTGGCCCCGAATATTATGGGCCATAAAGAAAGGCCGGAACTGGGGCAGGAACTGGCCGACAGCTTCTGCAGTACCGACCCGGTTATAGCAGGCCAGTTTGCCAGGGCTACTTTCTTTTCAGACAATCGAAATGACCTGCCCAAACTCAAAACCCCTTCGCTCATTCTGCAGTGTTCGGACGATATCATTGCCCCGCTTGAAGTGGGCCATTATCTTCATCAGCATCTCGGTCAAAGCACACTTAAGATCATGAAGGCCACCGGTCATTGTCCACACATGAGCGAGCCGGAAGAGACCATCGCACTTATCAAAGAATATTTAGGGGTAACGGCATGATCGAAAAACTTTTTGACAAAGCTCCCTGTGGCTATTTTTCTTTCTTTGACGACGGCAGTTTTTTTCTTGCCAACGAAACATTTTATTCGCTCACCGGTTACACCGCGGAAGAACTCACCAGCCAAAAAATAGAAACGATATTTACTTTAGCCACCCGCATTTTTTGCGAAACGCACCTCTTCCCCATGCTCAGGCTCAATGGCCAGGCCGAAGAGATCTTTCTCACCCTTTTAACCAAAGAAAAACAGCACTTGCCGGTGTTACTGAGCGCAAACCAACTGCAATGGGAAGGGCGTACGCTTACAACCTGCGGGTTTATTGTAGTACGCAACCGCAAAAAGTTCGAAGATGAACTGGTGGCTGCACGCAATACCGCGGAAACTGCGCTGAAAGAAAATTCCGGTCTCCTGAAAGCCCAGGCAGAACTGCAGCATTATGCGGAACAATTGGATAAGCAGGTCCGGTTGGTGAATAACCAGAACAACGAGCTTAAACAGTTCAATCATGTTGTAACCCATAACCTCAAAGAGCCGCTCAGGAAAATTCACTTATACGCGGAAAAGCTTCAAACAAAGGACCTGCCGGAAACGCTTCACCAGGATGCCATAAAACTAATGAAGAGTGCAGCGCACTTAAGCAAGGTCATTGAAGGACTGCAGCAGTATATCTGGCTGAATGAATCATCTCATCATTTTACAAAAGTAGATCTGGGGCAGCAGGTACAACAGGCAGCAAAGCAATTGGATAGCCAGCATCCGGGACTGGCATCAGCCATACAAACAAGCGCATTGCCGGTAATAGATGCAGATGCGGGGCAGGTGCAGTTGTTGCTTTATCATCTTTTGCAGAACGCTTTTAAGTTTAAGAAAGATGAAAAAGCCCATATTACCATTACTGCAACCATACTCAAACGCAACTGGTTTCAATCAATGGAAGATAAATACCGTTACGAAGATTTTGTGAGGCTCGAGGTGCGCGATGAAGGAATGGGGTTTGATCCTGCTTACAAAAAATCTTTATTCCAGTTGTTTCAAAAGCTGCATTATGGTGAAGGATTGGGGTTGGGCCTGGCGCTGTGCCGGATCATTGCGGCCAATCACCATGGATTTATAGAGGCAGACAGTAAATTAAATGAGTTTGCAACCTTTACAGTATGGCTGCCCGTCAATCAAACTGCAGCTGCCAGATAAATACTATTGCCTCTGCATTCTGGTATTCAATAATTTTAGAAAGTATTATCTTGTATTTACAAAGGAGATTGCAGTAATGATGAGATTGTCTACTTCACAAGTGCGTTCAATATTGGTGATTGATGATGATATAGATGATTTTGAGCAGGTAGCAGAGGCTATCAAACAGGTAGCTCCGCACATCACCGTTTATTTTTTAAGCAAGTGTGAAGACGCAAAAAATTTCTTCAGGCATTCCATTGACCTGGTGCTGCTCGACATCAACATGCCCCGGCACGATGGCTTTTACTGGCTGAAAGAAATACGCGAAAGGGGATACAAAGACCTCCCGATAATCATGTATACCAATTCCACCCGGCCGGCCCATATAGAAAAAGCTTACGAGGAAGGAGCCAACCTGTTCTTTCCCAAACCAGACAGGTTTGAACAGCTTATGCGTGGCTTGCAGCAACTGGTTCAGTTTAACTGGGCCAATCCATTTTCAATAACAGAAAAATACTTTGGTAATGGGCGGTATGCAGCCTTTCAACCATAGGCAAAGGCTTTTTAATTCCTGAAGAAGCCGTTGTGCCCTTCATATCTCCGGAACTCATTCTTTACAACATTGCCCCACTCTACCCGGTATTCCCTTGATAAGAGACCTGTCTTTATCAATACTGCACTGTTGCCCGGACGCACTGTAGCTGTAACCTTGTTTGAACGGCCAATTCCATTGAAGTTCTCTGCATAAAGCAATTCTATATGCTTATCAACCGGTGTACTGTAAAGAATGGTGCATGCTTCATCAGCATACAATCTAACATA
>JBAVMD010000287.1:0-7275 GCA_049689695.1 Chitinophagaceae bacterium
ACCGATAAGAATATAAGAAGCGCCGCAAAAACTGGCTACATAGCTCCAGTGCGTATGCTCTTTCATCCAGATATGCAGGTAATAAACTGAGGGAAGCAGCAAAAGATAAAAGCCGAACATGTCTGCGATCATTCCCCATTTTATAAGCCTTGTATCTATGCCCGACATGGAGAAAATGAGGGAAGGATCAGCAAAAGCATCGAAATTGAATTGCACGCTCATTGCCAGCAACAGGTTGCACAACATAGCGATGAGGCCTGATAACAGTGTGATAATACCAACCGTTCTTTTATATGATGAAAGTGATTCCATGTTTATTTATGGTTTCTTGTTTACTGACGTTGAGAAATATTTTTTGTGACATCTTCAGCATACTGATCGCCGAGAAATACCTGAAAAATGGAGGATGCATACAATTTTACCTGTTTGCCGAAGTGCTGCTGTTGCATTGGATCAGCATAATGCATAGGCGCTTTGTAACCGGGAAATTCCATAGTGATGAGACGTATCGCTTCGCGATTGCCCGCAGGATAAACATCGTCTTCAACAGCTGTGCTGGCCCAGCTTCCGAGCGAGATGCCGCGTCCGCGGTTCATGGGCAGGCTGGAACCCGCCGTATTTCTTTTCTGCATAGTGCCCGCAGGCGCTGCAACAGGATCTTTATAATATAAAGCCGAGGCATTGGCAGCGATTTTATTTCCCGGAACATATCCTCCACCCTGATGAATGTAAGCGGCCATGCCCACCGCAAGGCTGCTGTCTGATTCAAATCCAAGCGCAATCCCCCTGCTGTTTGTACGAGGATCTGCATACACACCCGCATGCGTGAGATCGCGTATAGCATGAATGTTCACAATGCGTTCCGGAGAAAATTGAGTAATGAGATCGAGCAGCAATTGGTTTTCCTGTTCAATGAGGCGGCCAAGATGGTCTACCGGCTGATCAGGATTAAATGCTTTACCTAATGAAGGCATCTGCCGGTTAGGATCAGGGGCCGTTTGATGCGAATAGCGTCCTGTATTGTTCATGCTGCCTATTGCGGCTGCATCTGCTTTTGCTGCTTCCGCATTATCGGGAAAGAGGCAGGGGATCACTACTACACTGTAATAATTTTTTTGTTGCTGCAGTTGTTTTATCAATGTGCGTGCAACTTCTATAGATGATAATTCAGAACCATGTACTCCACCGATCACCAGTGCTTTTTTATTGCTGGTGCCGGGAAAATACCAGGCTTCAATCATGCGGCCTTTTTGCGAGAAGCCAAGCGTTCCTTTTGCTGCAACATTGCTGCGCACGATGGCATCTATGGAAAGCAGGGATGTTACATCGGCTTTGCCATAATCAAGCACTGTGTTTGTTTTTGCCGGTACGGGCATCAGGCTGTCCCGCTTATCGGAAGCAGCAAGCTCACTGAAATTCATCACTGCATTTCCGGGCAGGTAAACAAGCAGGCTTAATAATATGTTGAAGAAGGAATACATGGTTTGGTGATTGAGAGACTTTGGGTTGATTTGTGAGTGGTGAGTGGTCAGCGAAGTGAAATGCATATTGCATGAACTCCGCAGCGTATAGGTTTACTGGTGTTGCCGGGATTTCGTGAATATGCATTTCTCAATTTTTTAATGATGATTAAAATGCTGCACTATTTACCGGCAGGTTTTTTTGAAATAAAAACGGGCCTGCTTATCTGCTCTTTGCCATCGGCATCCACCATGCGCAAGCGATAATGCGTATCGCTCGCAGCGGCAGTATCTGTATACCTGTACATCGCGGGGCCATTCAAGCCACCTTTAGGTGCTACCCATGCGAAAAGCGTATAGGTGTCGCCATCGGCAGATTTTTCAATGATGAATTCGCGTGTATTTACTTCAGATGTAGTTTGCCACTGAAGAATGTTGCTGCTGCCATCTGACTTTCCGCTGAAAGCAAGCAGCTTAACAGGGATACAGGCGATTGCGGCCGGACGATTCTCAGCAGCCGATTTGCGGCTTGCTGTATTGTCTGGGCTCAGCAGGCCGATGCCCCAGAAAATGATTGATAATAAATAAACTTGCATGTTGTTGTTGTTTTTATTTGTTTGAATATTCTGTTTTATCATCAGCTAATCAGCTGATCAGCTCATCAGTAATTATTAATTCGTCTTAATAAACTCCACTCTTCTGTTTTGCGCTTTTCCTGGTTTGGTTTTGTTATCGCCTACAGGTTCTTTTTCTCCTTTGCCATCTGATTGCAGGCGCGACTCATCTATCCCGTACTCGCTTACCAGCGATTGTTTCACTGATGCAGCACGCTTTTGTGATAGTGTGAGATTGGCTGCGTCCTGTCCATCGCTATCGGTATGACCGATGATATTCACTTTCACATCAGGGAATTTCTTCAGTACGTCGGCTATTTCTTTCAGCACACCTGCAGATTCTGGTTTGATCACCGCAGAGTTTACATCGAACAGGATACCTGTGGTGGAGAACTTGCCTTCTTCTACGAGTTTGTGGCGCGTATCAGGCTTGCCGGTAGCTACTTTCAGGTTGCCGAGATAAACTCCCACCTGGTCGTCTTTATGGCTCGACCAATGCAGCTTGAAGTATAATTGATTGAACATATAATCGGTGGGCATGGCCATAGGCAGATCGAATTTCTTTTCGCCATTGATCCATACTCTCCATCTTTTTTCCTGCACCTGCATGGCCACATGCGTTATTTTATGATAGTATTTCTCCAGCGCTGCCAGGTTTTGGGTTTCCGATAAAAAGGTGCGCTTGCGTTCCAGGAATGTTTCTACATAAGTGTTGGTATTTCCACCTTCCGAAGGTCGAAGGAAAACATGCGCGGCCTGGTATTTGGTAAAGCCGTCAAGAAATGTATTATCAATGGTTGGAAGATCGTGGCTCGCCAAAAAGCCCAGGGACAATTGCGGATAGGTATAGCCTATGTTTTTTAATTGAAGTACTATATCGAACTCCACCGTAAAATTTCTGCTGAATGTATCTTTGTTAGAAGTGAGGTAGAGCGCATTCTGATATAATCTCAGCCAGCGGCCGGGAATTTCATCAAGCGTTACCAACTCTGCCTTGCCGCTGGTATTCCAGCCAACCGGCAACTCTCCTATTTCATCCTGCGAAAAATCTTCTGAATAAATGATGCGCTCACCCGGTACAAAATCATATTTTGAATAAGCGGTGATGGAAGGCGCTGTTTCTTTTGAAGCTTCTTTAGCAGTTTCTTTTTGCGCAGGCGCAGTAGTTGCAGGCTTTGAAGGGCCGCCTTTTGCCGTGCCTTCTACCTCGTCAAGCGTTTTGTCAATTTCTTTATCCGCTTTATTCAGTATGCGCTGTTCTGCTTTAGCCTTTGCCTTATTTTTTATTTTTTCCAGCAGGCCGGATTGGGCTTGCGCTGCACAGGGCAGCACAAGCAGTAAGTATATAATGATCTTTTTCATGGCGATTTTTTAAGATGGTGTGATGAGTGGTGATTTTTTTAATTGAGCTCTTTAAGCCATTGCTGTGCAAACTGGCGGGCTGCGTCAACGGTTTCTTTACCGGCGCGGAAGCAATACTTCCAGTTCATTGACTTGCTTTCGTATTCACGCTTTACAAATCTTTTCAGTTTACCGTCCTGTACCAGCTCTGCATCGAAATCCACATCGGCAGACATATTCAGAAATTCCTGCAAGCGCATTTTGAGGAACTGCTTGATGTCTTTCGGATATTTTTGCTCCAGTTTGGCAACCTGGTCCTGGTACCATTTAAGATCTCCGTCAGCCTGCATTTTCAGGGACTGCATTTGCCTGGCATGTTTGGGATGATTTTTATCTTCGTAAATAGCGATGTAATCTTTGAGGCCTTTGATGTTTGATTCAATTATAGGCTTCATATTATCCGCTACTTTTTTGTACGACTCTTCATTGTCTTTGATCATCTTCCTGAAATCGGCCAGTTGCTCCTGCATTCTTTCTTCCATTGTTTTAGGCGCGGTGGGCTTCATCAGTTCAATCTCCTCCTGGTAGCGTTTTTGAAATTCAACAGAGAGTAAATAGTTTTTAGTGAACAGGCCGAGTTGCTGAACAGCTTCTGCCCTTTTACCTGTGGGATACTTTTTATAAGTGTTGGTGCTCGGCTGGGCAAAAAAGCTGCCGATAAAGCTGCCGCCGATACGGTCTTTTGCCATGGCTGGCGGAATTCCTAATGCTGTAAGGATGTCCGCATATTTATTATTTATGGTGCGGAATGAAAAAAAGCCTACAGCTGAAATAAGCGTTAATGCGATGAGAAATCTTTTCATTTTATAACATTTGCAGGGAAAGACACGGGAAGGAATGGCTTGTGACGGGGATGGGGTCACATGTTCATGCTACTGCAAAGTGGTAAGAAGTTTAAAGTTTAAGGTTTGAGGTTTAAGGTTCATAAATTTCGAGATTGTACATAACTGTGAAGCTTCTTGCGCGGAAGAACCTTAAACCTGAAACATTGAACCTTAAACCCTAAAAACCATCGTTAAATTCAAAAACCTTATTTTTGACCGCCCGAAAAGATAACCTTTAACGATTCTTGCTGTTCATTTGATAATCTTAAACAAAAGAAAGGTTAATCAGTTTAGATGGCTAATAAAGTAACCAAGATCGGCGTGCTCAGCTCCGGGGGCGACTCTCCCGGCATGAATGCCGCCATCAGAGCAGTTGTTCGTACCGGTCTGTATCATGGCCTTGATGTCTTTGGCATCATGCGCGGATACCAGGGTTTGATAGAGAACGATATCGTTCCCATGCATTCCCGGTCTGTAGCGAACATCATTCAACGCGGCGGTACGATCCTCAAAACGGCCCGAAGCAAAATTTTCCTTGAACCGCACGGAAGGGAGAAAGCATACGAAAACCTCAAAGCGCTGGGCATAAACGGCCTGGTGATCATTGGGGGCGATGGCTCTTTCCGCGGCGCTACCACTTTCAGCCGCGAATACGACATTCCCTGCATAGGACTGCCCGGCACCATTGACAAAGACATTGCCGGAACGGATTTCACCATTGGTTTCGACACCGCTGTTAATACTGCTGTAGAGGCCATTGACAAGATCCGCGACACAGCCGATGCCCACGACAGGCTATTTATCATTGAAGTGATGGGTCGTGATGCCGGGTACATTGCCCTGCACAGCGGTATTGCCACGGGTGCGGAAAACATTCTGATACCCGAGCGCAAAACAGACATCAATGAGCTGATAAATTCCCTGCTTGAAAAAGAAAGAAGAAAAAAACTGGTGAATATGGTGGTGGTGGCAGAGGGTGATGAGTTTGGCGCTAACGAGATAGCCCGCATCATCAAAGAAAGGATGCCACAGGCCGAAACCAGGGTTTGTATTTTAGGGCATATCCAGCGCGGCGGCTCTCCTACATGCCTCGACCGACTGATAGCCAGCCGGATGGGTTATGCGGCAGTAGAATGCCTTATGGAAGGAAGGTTCAATGTGATGGTGGGCATTAAGAACAATAGCATGAACTATATTCCGCTGGAGAAAGCCGTAAAGTCCAAACAACGCGTTAGTGAAGAATGGCTGCGGATTGTAAAGATCCTTGCGTCGTAATTAATTAGCTAATAAGCTAATTAGCTGATCAGCTAATTAGCAAAAAACATAGAATGAGCAAACATCTTTCGAAATACCTGCACAAGCAGATGGATAAACAGGCCGGCATTGAGCATACTTTCCATCGCACCAAAATAGTAGCAACAGTAGGGCCGGCATGCGACACTCCCGAAAAGCTGCTGGAATTAGTAAGGGCTGGCGTAAACGTATTCCGCCTGAACTTTTCACACGGCACTCACGAAGACAAACTGAAGATCATTGAGTATATCCGCCACATCAACACTACCGAGCCTTATAACATCGCCATCCTTGGCGACCTGCAGGGCCCCAAGCTGCGCGTGGGTGAAATTGAAAGCGGCAGCATGCATGTGGATGTGGGCGACATTCTCACCTTCACCAATGAAAAAGTACCGGGAACAAAAGAGCGCATTTACGTTTCTTACCCCAACCTGCACGCCGATGTAAAAGTGGGCAACATTATTTTGATAGACGATGGCAAGCTGGAAGTGAAGGTGGTAGAAATCACCAAGAGCAAAGATGTAAAAGTTCAGGTGACGCTGGGCGGCATTCTTTCTTCTAAGAAAGGGATCAACCTGCCCGATACCAAGGTTTCATTGCCAGCGCTTACAGATAAAGACCTTGTTGACCTGGAGTTCATTATTGAACAGCAGCTTGACTGGGTAGCGCTTTCTTTTGTACGCAGTGTAAAGGATATTATCATTCTTCGAAATAAGCTGCACGAGAAAAAAAGCAAGAGCAAGATCATTGCTAAAATAGAAAAACCTGAAGCGCTTTTAAATATCCGCGACATCATTGTAGAATCCGATGGCATTATGATCGCGCGTGGCGACCTGGGTGTAGAGCTTCCGGTAGAACAGGTTCCGCTGATACAAAAACAGATCATCCGCAAATGCCTTCATCGTGCAAAGCCTGTGATAGTTGCAACTCAGATGATGGAAAGCATGATAGATCGTGTGAAGCCCAACCGCAGCGAGATCACAGACGTGGCCAATGCCGTGCTTGAAGGCGCCGATGCAGTAATGCTAAGCGGTGAAACAGCTACGGGCCAGCATCCGCAGCTGGTGGTAGAGACCATGCGCAAGATCATTATGGAAGTGGAACGTACAGATTATCGCTATAACCTGGAAGATGAATTGATACCTCAGCCGCATTCGCCTTCTTTTCTGAGCGATGCTATCTGTTACAATGCGTGCAAGCTTGCGCGTGATGCAAATGCAGATGCGCTGATAGGCATGACGCAGAGCGGCTATACGGCTTTTATGCTTAGCAGCTATCGCCCTAAAGCGCCTCTTTTTATTTTTGCGAAAGAGAAAACGCTCATCAATCAGCTAAGCCTTAGCTGGGGAGTACGTGCATTTTTTTACGATGAAGAGAACAGCCTTGATGACATCATCCAGGACCAGATCGACATCGTTAAAGAAAGAGGCTTTATTTCTTCGGGCAGCATTGTAGTAAACACCGGCAGTGTTCCCGTGCATTCACATTTGCCTACGAATTTGTTGAAGATAACTAAGATTGACTAAGAGGGTTGGATGTTGGAAGTTTTGATGAATAGATAATTTCTGATGATGGAAGCAAGGGAACGCGGATCATTAGGATTGGTTAGGATTTTTTAGGATAGCAATTACTTATTTACTTCAAGGTTTTACGAACATATCTTAAAAAATCCTAACCAATCCT
>JBAVMD010000288.1:0-4752 GCA_049689695.1 Chitinophagaceae bacterium
TAATATATGTATCCAGACTTCCTGATTCCAGACGTGTAAAAAAAGCTGTAGCTGCCTGATATTAGTTATTCTTACCAATATGAAAAATTTCCTCATTCTATATTTCTTTTTTACAATATGCGCTTCATTTCAGCTTGCAAAGCTTCCTCAATCTTCTCAAAAAGCAATTCTCTGGACGGCTGACTGGAGCGCAGACGATAAATACATAGCGTGGGGCGGTGATGACAGCCTGCTTATCATTTACGATGCAGTACATCAAAAAATCTTCAAGAGCGTTCAGGTGAACGGCATGATCAAAGGAATGGAATGGCATCCTCAAAGCAAACTGTTAGCGATAGCTACTATGAAAGGCGTATCGCTTTATGATCTTGCCTCGGGCCAACTGAATAATATACCGGGCATGGCAGGAGGCCGTGGCATTGGATGGAACTATAACGGCGAATTGCTTGCATTAGCAGATGGTTATGGAAAAGTGCAGATCATGAATAAACAAGGCCAATTGCTGAAATCCATAAAAAAGCACAATTCCAACGGATATATGACGCTCGACTGGCATCCTTCGAAAAATATTATAGTTACCGGCAGCGATGAAATTATTTTGTTCGATACATCCGGCAGGCAACTGGCATTTATCAATCACCGAAAGGAGCATACCGGTGTATTGACCGTAAGATGGCATTCCTCAGGCGAATTCTTTGCCTCCGGTGATTACGGCCATGAAGGTGAAGGAATGCCAACGCTTCTGCAGTTCTGGAAAGAAGATGGGACTGCCATTAAAACCATTAAAGGCAGCAAAGCCGAATACAGGAACATCCGTTGGACGAAAGACGGCAGCTTGCTGGCCACGGCCAGCGATGCACTGCGCATCTGGAATAAAGAAGGCGAGCTTTTACACAGCTCGCAATCATCAGAAGATCTTCTCTGGGGAGTGGCATGGAACAGCGATCACACACGGGTGGTAACAACCAGTATTCAGGGAAATGTAAAGTTGTGGGATGCAAAGGCCAGGTTGATCCGAACACTTCGATAGCATTTCACGTAAGAGGCTTCGCCTTTTTTAAGTTCAGAGAACTTGTGATTGAAAAAGGCGAAGCCTCATTGCGCCTCCGCGTCTTTCTTTGCGCCTTTGCGTGAAAGGCTATACATGGGCTTATATTTGCGACGGATGAACCCACAATTTCACCGAAACAAGTACGGACTGGTAGAATTCATTTTTTACGGGAATTACTTCTATGGATTATGCGTGGCTGCATTGTCCGTGGAGGCGAGCCTGCAGCAGCGGGTGCCCCTGAACAAGTGGTGGTATTATGTATTGGCTTTTCTGGCAACGGTACTTTTTTATTCTCATCCATATATAAGAAAAACAGCTCCCGGCAGCTCTAATCGCCGCACCAACTGGTATACCCGCAATTATATTTTATTACAATGGACCCAGTCCGTTATTACCGTTATTTTATTGATTGCCGCGGTACTGTTCCTGTATCATTATCACAAAGAAGTGTGGAGCATGACGGCTATGCAGTGGGGCTTGATTTTTATTTTCCCGGTAGTTGGCGCTTTGTACTACGGCCTCGATGTATTGTCAGGCAAATACAACCTGCGAAGGATTGGTTGGATGAAGCCTTTCATAATAGGTTTCACATGGGCGGGGATGGTAAATGTTTATCCCGTTTTACTTTATGATATAATTCATCAATTGCCCTACACGTTTACAGTGGTTGGAGCATTGCTTTTCCTTAAGAATATGATGTTCGTGACGGTATTGTGCATAATGTTCGATATTAAAGATTATGCAGAGGACTACATAGTGCGTTTGGGCACATTTGTGGTAAAGTTGGGCCTGCGCAGAACGATCTTTTATATCCTGTTGCCATTGTCTCTTCTCGGCTTGGGCACTTTTGTTACCTATGCGGTTGCAAATCATTTTCACCCCGTTAAGATATTGCTGAATGTAATACCATTTGCATTGCTCATTATAGTTGCATTGTCTTTGCGCAGGCGCAGGCGGCTGTTGTATTACCTTGTTGTGGTGGATGGACTTATGCTGGCGAAAGCAGTTTGCGGAACTGTGGCAATGGCGTATTTTTAAATATGATACAGCCGGTTGAAATGCAACAAACTCTGCCGATGGATATTCCCAACGGTGTACGTTCCACAACAACAAAAGTTTGGGAAACTCTTGTTGCAAGCCGGGACGGTAATTTGGATAAGCTAAAAGCTTTATTAGAAGAATGCCTGGAGCTGGCATACGCTCAATACAATTACACGCCACCCATTCATTTTGCAGTTCGTGAAGGTCATGTAGAGCTTGTGCAATCTTTGCTTAAGCTCGGGGCGCTCGACCCTACCTATAAAACTTATCCTTTTGGGGACACTTTATTAACCATAGCGGAAGACCGGGGGCACACACAAATTGCCGGTTATTTGCAGAAATATTTAGCAGATCCCTCATTGGTTAAATTTAAAGGCGATAACGGCGAGATATACTATAATAAACCGGAAGCACAGGTCGAGTTTGAAAAAATTGTTGATAAGAACGAGCTAAGTAAAGCAGAGGAAATAGTAAAGGAGTACCCGGAATTTCTGCATGATCCAACATCTTTCTGGGGCGAAGGCATTTTGATGATGCCGGCTAAAGATGGTGATATGAAGCTGGTTGAATTGTTGATGCAACATGGTGCAAAAGTGCCGGATGTATCTAAATGGGGGCGATTCTATTATTTCAAGCACTATGAGATCGCCGCTTTCCTGATGGAGAATGGTATGAACCCCAATCATAAGACATGGCATCACGTTACTTTGCTTCACGACATGGCGCAGGAAGGCGACATTGAAAAAGCAAAACTTTTATTGAAGCATGGGGCAGACATCAATTCCATTGAAGAAGAATATCAATCTACACCACTTGGCCTTGCAGCAAGATGGGGCAATACAGAAATGGTAAAATTCCTGCTTGCGCAAGGCGCAGATCCTGAAAAGTCAGGCGCTTCATGGGCTACACCCTTAGCCTGGGCTAAGAAGAAGGGGCATGCGGAGATCGAAGCGTTGCTAGTAAAATCGGAATGATCTAAAGATTTTATTTTAACCTTTAACCTCAGCCAAGGGCATATTTATAAAACAATTGTCAATTTCTACGCTCCATTTTTTAAGTATGTCCAATTCATTGTCATCTTTGTCAAAAATTCGGACAGTCCATTTTCCTTTCATGGGCAGACCAACCAGTCTATCTAACTGACCTGGTTTTTCGGAATCGAATAATGTAGTATTGTCATCGTCAAATTGATAAGTATTACTAAAGAAAAGAACGCGTCGTTTCGCAGGAGACATTAATTCGATCGTCAGCGTGTCATCAGGTTTTTGTGTTAGCGTTACTGCAATGTTTACTTTTTGTATTATACCGGATGCTTTAATTAAAAGATTGTGTCCTTTACTTTCCTTATACTCTGGTTCGTCAGAACCATTTGTTGTATCCGGCAACGCTTTGGGAGAAATTTTATTTCCTACTTTGAATTTGATTCTGTCACTTGTTAATTTAAAATTAGATAAAATGAGCCCTGAATCTCTTCCATCCCATTGCCTGCTATGAGGACTGGATTTACTTGATATTACCGTACCCTGAATATTTCTGAAAAGATCCGATCCGTCTCCCTGGTTCTCATTTCTTTCAAGGTGCAGATTACCATCTGCTTGTAATAATGCGCATTGGTAATGCCTGGAAGGGGTTCCCTGCTGCCACTCATTGGAGCCGGTGATGTCGCAATGATAAATTGCCAATCCATTTGAAGTGCACGCCCTATCAAACCCCTTCTTCAATCTGGATTCAACCAGAAAATATTCATTGGAATTATTAGTACTGTATTTCAAAATAGTATTGTAGTCTTCATGTACTGCCTCGTAATCCCCTGTCTTATTTAAGTCAATAGAATTATCACACCATCCTGCAAGATCCCGAAGGTAAGCGCATACAGGTGCGGGGCTCCGTCCGGAATCCAAATGATTACCTGCTCCCATAAGGCAATAAAAACCAATGCCGGCGCTTGGACCACTGTCATCATCTCTTTTGCCATAATCATACATGTCTGGAAAGCGACAAAGCAGATGGCCATTTTCATGGCAAAAAGTGCCTATCGACAATTCCGAACTATTTCTTCCAAGACCCGTAAGTAGATATAGATCAGTTCTAACGTTTCCAAATTTCAGATCTATGTTCGAATTATGTGGCCATAGATTACCTTGATACTGACTCTGCCCGGCATATAAAATATTAATAGCGTCAATGATACCTTCATTTCTGGAATCGAATTGCTTCAGGTTGATGCCTGAAGCAGAAACCAAATCCATTGTTTCTTCTACAAGTAATTTTTCGATATAGTGATGGCGGGGGCGGCTAAGTGTAATGGGGCCAATAACTACATTCGTATAATCAAGTTTACCAGAAGACATCTTCAGAAAATATTCTCTTACCGAGCATATGTTTCCGTTTTTTGTGTAGTTTTTTGCATTCAGCATTTCTTCAACGTCTGCCTTAGTTGTAGAACTTTTAACATCACTAAAGTTTACGAGGATGGTAAGTCCTTTTATTTTACCCGCAGAAAGCTGCCTTCCTTCCAGCAACCCTTTGTTAGGGCCAAAAACTCGCACAAATTTTTCAAATGGTTGTATCTCATGAGAATGAAGCAGAAACTCTCTTTTTTCGATCTTAGCACGTATAACAGAAGCGGATTCTTGTAAATGTCTCACGATCCCTAAAGG
>JBAVMD010000289.1:0-4424 GCA_049689695.1 Chitinophagaceae bacterium
GTCTTATTCTGCGGTTGGTTAATATCTATACCGCTGATTCTGTCTGCGTCGCTTTTGCTTTCACTTCAAAATCCTTCATGCCTTTCAATTCACCATTTACGTCATATTCTCCTGCTGCAAGCAACAGCTTCAGCCTCCAGAGCACATAGGCATCTCCGGTAGTGTGTTTGTTCTTATGAAGAAAGTTATGAATGATCCTGCTTGCCTTCTGCCATTCCGGTGTAATGAACCTCTTCAGGTCTGCGTCGTAAAAATCGTAATCGTACTGCACCAGCTTTTTACCGCCTTCCAGTATGCGTACGCCTTTATTTTCGTTGCTCAGCCGGGTCCATTCATCCGGGTCTACTTCAAACTCGCTGAGAGTAATTGGCCGCGCCAGTTTCTTGGCTTTCAGGAATTCTTTGGGAGGAATAACAGATAGCCATTCTGGATAGAACAACTGGCCTTTTTCGTTCAGGAAGGGAAGATTGTTCAGGTAAAGTATGTACACGCGTCCCTGGAACTCTTTCATGAAATGAAGCATCCAGTAATAACCGCTTACATCATGCTTGTTCTGCGCCGCCCATATCCACATCACTTCATCGGGATTTCTGCGCATATTGCCCACCAGCGTGGCTATTGTTTTATGATCATCTACGTGATCGCCATCTGCAAGGCCGTGATAGTCTCCACCGGTTAAAATTTCTTTCCACCACTCTTTTCTTGCGGCTATCCCCTCTCCCACATAAATATTCGCAAGCGGACCAACCGCGTAATCATCTTTTATCTGTATCACTTCGCCCTGCATGCTTTCATCCAGCGCTATTGCTTTTTGCAAAACTTCTACATCAGCCTCGTTGAAAACGATATGAACCATTTGAATGTACGATTTTGAGATTTTGGATTTACAATTCCAACCAATGACCTACTGACTCAATGACCTATTGACTTTCCCCACTCGCTACTCCCTACTCACCCTTCACCCCTCACTCATTCGGCATCGTCTTTCCATCTTCCACAATATCCAGTTCCACCTTAAGATTGCCGATGATGAACTCCTGGCGTTCCTGGGTATTCTTACCCATATAATATTCCAGCACTTGTTGAATGTGCGTATCCTGCGTTACCAGCACCGGCTGCAGGCGAATGTCTTTTCCGATAAATCCCGCAAATTCATCAGGCGATATCTCTCCCAACCCTTTGAAACGTGTGATCTCCGGTTTGCTGCCCAGCTTTTTTACTGCTGCCTGCTTTTCAGATTCATCATAGCAATAAATGGTTTCCTGCTTATTGCGCACCCTGAACAAAGGAGTGTCCAGGACGTATACATGCTCCTTCTTCACCAGGTCTGGAAAGAACTGCAGGAAGAAGGTCATCAGCAGCAGGCGGATGTGCATGCCATCCACATCAGCATCAGTCGCAATAACAATATTATTGTAACGAAGATCTTCCAGGTTTTCTTCAATATTCAATGCATGCTGCAGCAGGTTGAATTCTTCGTTCTCGTATACGATCTTTTTAGTAAGGCCAAAACAATTCAACGGCTTACCGCGCAGGCTGAAAACAGCCTGTGTTTCTACGTTGCGCGCCTTGGTAATGGAACCGCTGGCAGAA
This sequence comes from Chitinophagaceae bacterium, assembly GCA_049689695.1. Taxonomy (GTDB): domain Bacteria; phylum Bacteroidota; class Bacteroidia; order Chitinophagales; family Chitinophagaceae; genus DASPKM01. The sequence continues at coordinate 1,594 of JBAVMD010000289.1, forward strand.
TCACCCTCAGTTATGAAAATGGTACTTTCCTTAGCCTTTTCAATGATCAGGTCTTTCTCCTTGCCGGTAGGCTCATCGTTAAGGTGATACTTGCAATCCCTCAATTTTTTGTTGTGGAGGTTAGCTTTCTTGGCCCGCTCGTTCGCCAGCTTTTTTATTCCGGCAAGCTCTTTTCTCTCTCGTTCGGTTTGCTCGATGCGTCTTTTGAGCGCATCTGCCGTAGCGGGATTTTTATGCAGGTAATTGTCCAGCTCCTTTGCAAAGAAATCGGAAATGAACTGCTTCATGCTTGGCCCGCCTTCAAAAATAGCAGGCGATCCCAGCTTGGTTTTCGTCTGGCTTTCGAAAACCGGCTCTACTACCCTTATGGCCACAGCTGCCACAATGCTTTGGCGGATGTCTGAAACATCATAATCTTTCTTGAAGAAGTCGCGCACCGTTTTTACAAAGGCTTCCCTGAAAGCCTGCTGGTGCGTACCGCCCTGGGTGGTATACTGGCCGTTTACGAAGCTGAATATCTCTTCGCCGTAATCATTATTGTGCGTGATGGCCACCTCAATGTCCTCGCCCTTCAGGTGAATGATGGGATATCGTTTCTCATCCTCGTTGGTCTTGCGGTTGAGCAGGTCCAGCAGGCCGTTCTTGCTTATATATTTCTTCCCATTGAAGGTGATGATAAGCCCTGAGTTGAGGTAGCAATAATTCCAGATAAGGTTATCGATGTATTCCTGTACGTAGTGAAAATTGCGGAATACGGTATCGTCGGGAATGAAGCTCACCAGGGTACCGTTGGATTCGCCCGTCTTGCTTTCTTTATGTTCTTTAAGCAATATGCCCTTTTCGAATTCGGCTGCCTTGGCCTTTCCTTCGCGTACGCTGGTAACCTTAAAATAGTTACTGAGGGCATTTACGGCCTTGGTACCTACTCCGTTCAATCCCACGCTTTTCTGGAAGGCGCGGCTATCGTACTTGGCGCCGGTATTGATCTTGCTCACCACGTCAACCACCTTGCCGAGGGGGATGCCCCGGCCGTAATCGCGTACTGTAACCGTTTTATTTTCAATGGAAATATCGATCTGCTTGCCGTGGCCCATCATGTGCTCATCTATACAGTTATCGAGTACTTCTTTCAGGAGAACATAAATGCCATCGTCAGGGCTGCTCCCGTCACCCAGCTTGCCAATATACATGCCCGGACGAAGGCGGATGTGTTCACGCCAGTCGAGGCTTTTAATGCTTTCTTCGGTATAATCGAAGAGGTTTTGTTTTGCTTCTGCCATAGTATAGTTAAGGTACAAGATACAAGGATCAGGGCACAAGAGCCTTACACTGACCCAATAAGGTTATTGAGGCGGCAAATATAATAAAACGAAAAGAGAGTGAATTTTAGGCGGCTAACGCGCCCTTTCCAGTTCTTGCGAGTTTGCGCAATTCATCCTGCAAAAAACCTTTTAAACTTAAATCCTCATCTAACGAAGGCCAATGTATCCCGATTCCACCGCCAATCAATTCATATTGTAACAGTTTTTCTTTCGGAGCATTCTGAAGTTGCTTATATGAAGATAAATTCTGGTGTAAGACCGCTTTCGTATTAAGAATAACTATCATTAAATCCAATTCAGGATGTATATCGATTGTCTCAATATGCAATTTCTCTTCAAAAATCAACCATTCAATAGCATCATATTGATTATTTGGCAAAGTACTCATACCATTTTTGTTTAAATTTTTCGGAGTTAACCTCGATTATTGCTAATATATCTTTTTGTTCAGAGTGACTGAATCCCACAAAATATGCCACTTCTGTATTAGGGTGCAACCATACTTTTCCATTTCCATCGGCTTTCAGTATATGAACATGAACTGGCTCATTATTTTCATTGCTATAAAAGAAAAAGCGAAATCCTTTTTCAACTAATAATGTAGGCATTCATACAAATTTAAACCTAATTCCGGAACATTATAAGCAGGTAAATTAAGGAAACCATTTCTACTTACAAACTGATTAAAATAGTAACAGGCGAATGGGACTATTAAAATTCAGGTAACTTCTGATCAGGATCGATACAATCGCCAAATACAGGGATTCCACTATTCTTTTACAGGTGAATCACTATTTTCTTTGCCTTGTAATAGATATATTTTACGTATTCATCATATCATACCGTGCAATATCCGTTGCAAAACATATCCTTATGCTGAGCCGCGAAGGTTTTTAAGGATCCCGACTTCATTTATTTAATTCTAAACCGCAGATTATGGCTGTAGATACCAATTCTATCAACCACAAGAAAACTTATGCCGTATTGATAGGCTGCAGTGAATACAACTATGGACTGAATGCCATTCTACCAGTAAAAGGAAACCTGGAAGATATGCGGTCGTTGCTTATGGATAAAAGCTACATAGGCCTGCCTCCGGAAAATGTATTTACCTCTTTTAATGAAACTTCCGATTCCATAAAAGACCTGCTGTTTACAACAAGCCGCCATGAAATGGATACCCTTATCATCTACTATGCGGGCCATGGATTGCGAACCGGGGCTAAAGAGCTATGCCTCGCCGCCATTAACAGCAAAAAACTTAGCGATACCGAATGGCTGGGCATTGTTGAATACGGGTTTATAAAAAGAACGATACTTGAACAATGCAATGCCAGGCAGAAAATACTGTTGATCGATGCCTGCCAGAGCGGGCTGGCCGTACAGTCAGCCGATGATGATATTTTTAAAGCAGGCGGCGCTTATGTTTTAGCATCGTCACAGGCAGGTGATGAATCTTATTTCAATCCCCTTGAAAGAAATACCTGCTTCACAGGCACCATCCTGGAT
>JBAVMD010000290.1:0-6004 GCA_049689695.1 Chitinophagaceae bacterium
CTTTGTGGATGCAAAAACGCAAAGACAATACAACGCTTACCAATACATATGGGCCAATGAAGAAGTATACGCCAAAAAAAACGATTTTCAATTGATTGACATACTGAAGCAAGTACACGGCGGTTCCGAAATTCACATGAAAAAATCCGTCATCAAAGTATTCAGTGGATGGTGAACCAGTTAATCCGCCTTCACCCAATACAAGGCTAACGCCTCTGCCTCCACAATGTGAACCGGCAAATTCCTCTCAGACATTTTTGAACGAATGGATGTAAAATAATCTTCGCCTGTGTCTGGCCAGATGGCTTTTTTCACCTCACTGCATAATGCAGGTTTAATTAATCCTTTAAAAAACAACTCTTTGCTTTCCTCTTTCTCCGGAAAACGTAAATGAAACTCTTGTCCCGATTCGGTCAATTTCAAATCATAAGGAAAATTGATTGGAACCCGCTTCGCGTAAAGCACTCCATCTTTTTGGGTCAACGCTCCAACAAGCAAAGTCTCAGTATTGATTTCATATCGATTTAGATATTCACGCTGCCTGCTCACCCAGTCGGTCAATGCCTCTTCCGAGAAGATCAAAGGGAAACTATTTTGAAGCCACGCTAATTGATTTTGCATGTGTCCATAAGAAGAAATCCTTACGACGCGATTGTTTAAGGCAAAAGCTAGTGAAAGCGAAACTACTTTTTGCATCTTATATTCTAACATGCGTTCAAAAAGATGAATAAAAGCAGTCACGGTAATATGTAAATCCTTTTCGGCTTGATCACCATAATGCATGATAGAGGGAATATTCCAATAACAATCGTCAATTTTAATTAGACTGATTTCTCGTGGAATGTCAAGTTCTCCTCCGAAATGCTGGATCATCTTTTTAACTTCGTACACCATGTGCTCCAGACAATATACCTTTCCTTTTTGGCTGCTCATGACATCCAAAATGTCGACATGTCTTCCTTCCTTAATATTTTCCGGTAAATTGTGATAAGATATAAGGAGTCGTAAACCTTCTTCTTTACTGATGTCGTAGGGGATTAGCGCCTGGTACTTTGTCGTTGGTTTCTCCAGAATTTTAAATGACTCATTTTCATCCTTTAAACCAAAATACTCATAAATCAATGGATTACCTTGATAATAATGAGTAATCAACGTCTTCCAAATGTGCAATGGGATTTTTCCGTCAAGCCGAAACAGTTTTTTATACTCTGCCTTTCTTCCAAATTCCAAAAAATCTTTATCGAGCCGTTCCATCATGCTCTCATAATTGTATGAGCGCATGGCACCATCGAAATGCTCGAACTCTTGCTTCTCCACGTCATAGATGGAGTGGACATACCGGCAATGGAAGGTGTCTTTGTTTACAGGCGATGGGGTGTCAGTGAGTTCCTCGGCTTCAAAGATTAGCTGGTTTTCATCGCGTTTCCAATAAAACTCGGTAGTGCTTATTTCGGAAAACCTTCTTTCTTCGTTGCTACACTTGTGCAACGTGATTCCTGCCTTAATATGAGCAATATCATCCGTGTATTTAGGACCCCAATGGTATTCTAGCTCGCCTGCCTCATGGAACGAAGGGCCGTATCCGACCATATCCTTATCCAGTCGAATCCTAACATTGATATCTTTCTTTTGGGATAGCGAAATCAAGGCATCTAGGAAGAAAAAGCGGAAGTTATTGAACCTTGATTGAGATCTTCTAAAGTAAGAATGAGCGTACACTGCCAAAGGGGAGTGGTTGTGCTGGAAGATGCCCTGTCCGAGATAAACAAAATCAGTCAATAAAAGGCTAAGTGCAGTGAGGCCATTTTTGTCTACATTGGTAAAAAGCTCAGGAAATATCCTTTCGGAAACTCCGTGGTTGATAACGGCACAACATCCGGAATCAACTCGCTGATGGGGTTCATTGAGATAACCCTGAACCAAAGGGATGAAAGCATGCTCATGTTTAACAAAGTGTTCGCGGTATCCCATCGCTAGGAATTTTTCGACACTTTTTCCAAAGAATTGCAATTCTTTTGCATCGGTGGCGATGAGTTTTCTTGCCAACATTCTTGACAATCCAGGTTCGATAAACAATCCAAAAGGATAGGTCCACCCAGCAGTCCTATGGAAATCATGCCCAATAAGCAAGGGCATACCGGTATCGAAAACTTGTTTTAACGATTTTTCCAAGGCAACGACGTGTACCATATAACCGTAGCGATTAATCGCATCCGAATTCAGACATAATAACTCTTCTTTCATTACTTGCTACGAGTTAACTCAATATTTTGTTTGTGTTAATGGCTACAATATTTCTGCACGTTGCTTGTTCGCCATTCAATTTTCTGAGACATGCATTACAAAACGTTATACATCCTATATTTTAAAAATAGTTCCTTCCCAAAAAAAACAGCCGCCAACCCTATAAAGCTTCGATGCCCATTCTTTTGTAATTCAGTGGCATATTTATTACTGATAATTTGATCTAGTGCTTCCTCAAGCTGTTCTTGCACCTTTGCTGGGTCAATCGTATCGGATCGTTTGACTTCCACAATCATTCCTTTATAGTCTTGGGTGTTGGGAGAAAGTAGGAGGTCAAACCGGCCGGTGCCAGCTTCTTTGTTGGATTCCAGTTGAAAATCCTCTCGAAAGCTGTTGAAGAAACCAAGCAGGAAAGCATGGTAGACCCTTTCCGGCACGTTGGTGCCAATGTCATGATAACTGAAAAGTTGGAAGACGAGGGTTTTTAACTCCTCGCAAAATCTTTCCATATTTCCCTGTAACAAGTAAGCAAGCAATTGATGATTTGAAATCCTTGCATTCTTTTCAGCAAGAAAATTGTTAACAATAACTCTCAGTTCTTCCGATATTTCATTGTAGCTCCTGAGCTCTTTATAATAGTCCAATTCGATCTGAACGGAATTCAGAATTTCAGCAAATGTGTTGTCATTGTATTGATCCTTTTGCTGAAGCAAAGCTGCCTTAGTCCTCAAAAGGTATCTTATTTTGTCTTCGTCCTTTTCAATTTTGGCAACCTGATTCTGTGTATAATGTTTTTGCGTTAGCGCAATGAGGTTATTGCAAACGTCCATAAAATAGGTTATCGCAGCCGTCAAATGCCCGGCGCCAGCAAGCCGAAACTGCAGAATGCCAACCCCATCCTGCCTTATCTCCTCTTCATTGCTTTGAACGATTTTGTTGGCAGCGAGCCAAAAACTGAAAACATGTTCAATGGACAATTCAATCCCTTTACTTTTCATAGTCAGTATGCCCCAATCCACTTCCAATTGACTAATGTAGTTTCCTTGTGTAATTGTCCTCTCAATGATAGTTCGGTTAAACCTTCTATAATATTCTAAATCTAGGGGGTTAATAAAAGGATCGATAGCTTCATATCCACGCCAGGATTTCAATAACGGATGTTCTAAAGCCTTATAAGACACATTTAATAGCTCACTCATTTGCCGAAGACTTCGCGGACGTTCGTCCTCAAAATCACTTTGATGTAGTATTTCCGGAATGACTGTAAAATCCATAGCTATAAAAATATTCTAAGGCCCATCAGGTGTCCAATTGGATCGTTTCGGTAACTATTTTAAAATAGGACAATGGCTGATTTTGGCAAAGAATACAAGAATTTGCAGTGAAATGTTGCAAACAGGGTCACAAGTATTTCAGTCTTGCCAGTTGCAGTCCATGTATAAAACAGGTAACTAAATATGGCCCTTTTCGTTAACTATTGCCTCTTAGGCAATGTTAGGTAGCCGGAAATCAAATTAAGAAAAAATTCGGGCATAGGCAGATCTGACGTGAAAATAACCCTGCTATTTAAGCCTTTCGGTATAAATACTTCAATCCAGCCGATACGTGGAGTAAACAGCTATAGAAATCTGATATAACAAGGCTTTGTTTGAGGAAGCAAATTATTACTGGAAAATACGAAAATTAAAGACAAGGAAGTGCATTGAAGTTAAACGATTATACTGCTTCTAGATATCATTTTAGAGCTAAAGTCGACTCTCTAAACAGCAGGATCCATCCCTTTAAAAATCAATGAATTGCAATCCTTCATGGTCGCCCTACGGCTTGCAGGCATTTATCAGCGCAATGCCGTGCCCTTCAATCTGCATATAATCGCTAACAATCGTTTTGTTTCCTCAAAAATTAGCCTAAGGAAATCGTAATTTAAATCTACTTAATAGTATATCTGTGAACACTTTGAATGAAGATCAAATAAAAATATACAACCGGCTAAAAAACATAGGTGATTCCATTGCTAATTTTACTTGGATGGAATAAAAATGGTTGCACCTGATTTTGCGCTTTTATCAAAGGCAAACATGATAGCCCATGCAGCGCGTGAAATTGATTGCGGTTTACGTGATGTCTTTGCGCCTGATGCACTGGCAAAAGAGACCTTAAATTCAATACCTGAGTTTGAAAAGCATGGCAGTGGCTATTTTGCTTCCATTCTGACAGCAGTTGGGAAAGACGATCCTGAAAACAATCTAGCTAAAAAATGGTTTGGGATTGCCCGAAACTTTCATCGTATCGCGTACAGAAAGGATATTATAGTATTTCTGTTGATCCAACAGAAATTATCCAGCTATGGAATGAATATGAAAGGTGTTACTTGCTGTAGTTGCAAGGCTTTCGCTACACCTTTGACAGAAGCTGCCTCAAGATCGAAACCAAGTTTTGCGGTGATAGCTACGGAGGATAAAAGCATTCGCTCTGAAATACAAGAAAAAATGTACAAGCGGTCCAACGCCAAGAGGCGCTGGAACTTACTTGGCGTCTAAAAGAAGCCCTTTAAAAAGTAAATGAACAACAATCCGAACGCCCTCGCTGTGCGGGGATTAGGACAGTTGCTTGTATTCCTTGACCCTTGTATGCTTTGTCTTTGCCAACCCATTGCGCGTTTGGCAAGCTAAACTGTCATCCCTTTTCCTAAAGCAATACAAGAAAGAACGTCTCAATTAATTTCACACTTGTTTAGTTCCGTATGGGTTGGCTAATTCAAAAAAAAGCGAAATTATTTTGCTTTTCTACCTTTGTTTGTTTTTGCCTTCTGCTTTTTTTGCAGCAAAGTCTCCTCTTCTTCAATCCTTTGCTGCGTCTCTAAAAATTCCCGTGCAATTTCTTTTGCGAGTTTTGCAGTGAGTTTTAGAAAAACGCTTGTTTCAATATAATTATCATCCTCGGCCAACACCAATGAAGTCCATTGTAATGCAAAGGCAGTGTTTTTTCCGGGATCTGCGAGGCCAAAATTACTTGGGCCAGCAGGAAGCCAAAATCTTTCATTCAGCGAACCCAGGGAGGTTAAGATCGTGTGAGGGCCGCTGTGAACACGATGATTGGCCATTTTGTAATACGACCGAAAGTGTTTGTAGCTCGTGTTGTCCTCGATCGATTTAAAGTTGTGAGGTTCTGGTAAATAATTCAGCAGCCACCCATATTCGCTCTTAAACTTTGTTCCATATTTTGCAACCATCGCATTACGCCTTTGTTCAAATCTGTCCATTTCGCGCTTTCGAAAAGATTTATAACCTAGCTTGCTGCAGTTCTTCTGGTACTCTAATGCATCTTTGTATTGTTGCACGGCCGAATAGTCCAAAAACTGTTGAGCAAGGCCTGCATCATGTTTTGAAAGAAAACACGTGATGATAGCTGTTTCATACAAGGTCCGCCACCGCCCCATTGCGCCATCCGCCAACCCACCCTTTATTAGTTCTAATATCTCAAAAGAGGTAAGCAGTGCTTTACCGTGTAATGCCATCAGGACGCTAAACCGAACATTGTTCTGGCGCTCTTTGTGATAGGTTTCGTACAGTTTTTCATGGTACTCTAAATGCATGTAAACAAACATTTCCAGCAAGTCGATCGGTTTCTTCCAGGTGTTCAGGTGCGATCGCCTAAAGAGCGTCGCTGTTCTCCGGTGGGCAACCAGATTTTCAGGACTGGTTTTGCGAAAATCCTTTTCAATTTCTGCACAGATTAATTCGACTTGTTTGTCAAGAAT
>JBAVMD010000291.1:0-2673 GCA_049689695.1 Chitinophagaceae bacterium
CTAATAGTGATTGACCTAATGACAAATGACCTAATGACTTAATGACCATAATATATTGCCCCTGAAAAAAACCTACCTTTCTGTAACCAACTGCTCCAACACGTAGTCATATAGACCGTAATGCACACCGGACCAAGTGATAATGAGATCCTTAGCAGCGTTCTGCAGGGAAACCAGCAGGCGTATGCCGAAATAGTAAAGCGATACCAGAATTTCGTTTTCACTATTGCCTTGCGGTATACGCCCAACCGGGAAGATGCAGAAGAGATTGCGCAGGATTGCTTCATTAAAGCATATCGTTCCCTGGCAGATTTCAGGGGCGATTCCAAGTTCAGCACCTGGCTTTATACCATTGTCACAACTACCTGTCTGACCTTTTTACGCAAGAGAAAACTGGAAGTCCATTCGCTGGACAATGAAAAGGTTTTTGAAGCGGCAGACAGCCAGGATTCCGGCTTCCACGCCAACCAGGTGGAGCAGAAATCGAGGATCTCTATGGTAAACCAGGCAATTGCCCTTTTATCTGTGGACGACGCACAAATAATTACGCTCTTTTATAAAGGAGAGCAATCGCTTGAAGAGATAGGGAAGATTTTGGGAATAGAACCTAATACCGTAAAAGTGAGGCTGCACCGTGCAAGACAACGGTTAAAGGATAAGATGGAAAAGCATTTCCAGGCAGAAGTCAGGGATTTGCATTAGAAGCTGCGAGCTATGAGCTATGAGCTGCGAGCTGCGAGAAGGATATAATTCGTGTAATTCGTGATTAAAATTCGTGTTATTAAAACTACATTATGAACCAGCAACAACAAATGGAAGAACGCCTGTGGAGTTACATTGATGGCGTGTGCGAAGCTGATGAGCAGTCAGCCGTAGAGCAATTGCTGCAGAGCAATGCAGAGTGGCAATCCAAATACAGGGAATTGCTGGATGTGCACCAGTTGCTGGACGCCAGCGAACTGGAAGAGCCTTCCATGCGCTTTACCCGAAATGTAATGGAAGAAATTGCCAGGCTTCAGATTGCCCCTGCTACCAGGAGCTATATCAATAAAAGCATTATATATAGTATAGGGGGCTTTTTTGTGATAATGATACTCGGTTTTATAACGTATGGTCTTTCGCAGATAGACTGGTCAGCAAGCGGCAGCACCACTATGCCGGTTGACCTGGGAAAAGTGAATTACAATGTTTTCTTCAATAATACTTATGTGAATATTTTCATGATGATAAATGTGGTGCTGGGGCTGGTGTTGCTGGATAGGTATTTGAGTAACAAGAAGAAAAAGATCGCTTAAATAGCTTGATGACTCACTATCATCAGGTCCGGTGGCCTCTCTAAGCAATTGGAGAGGCTTTTTTAATGGTGATACAGCTTCGGAACAATATCGTTTATGCGCACAAAACGGTGCTGTTCAAAAGACGCGGTCAATGTCGCAATGTTTTCATCCGTAGGCCAGTGCCTTACCGATGTTTTCCGCGGTACACGTTTCCGATTGGAAAGTGTCATTTGCCGGGCCTTGATGATCTTAGGGTCAAGCGAAGTTGCGCGTGAAGGATCATATACTCTGGCTGCTGAAAATACTTTCCAGGCTTCTGAAACTGAATAATACTGCATCAGAAAGTCACCGAATTCTTCCAGCACTTTCGACATTAGGGGGTCTGGTGTAGCTGTAAAAGGTATGCGTTCCTGCAACTGGTAGCTAAACTGCCAGATGCCAGTGCGTTGATTGGCAGATCTCATGTCGCCTGAAGAAAATATCCTGTTATTAGCCAGCCAGGCAGGATTTTCTTTGATATTGAGCTTAGCCTGGAGAATGCGTTTGTGTATCCATTCGCTTCCCGCATGCGAGTCAGGATTTATTTGCAAACCCTTGTTTATCCAGTATAAAGCGCTGTCATTTATCCCGTTCAGTTCATAGGCAGTTGCAAGGTTGGCAATAATATTATACTCGTTGGGCTTAAGGTTTATGAGATAGCGCATAACATTAAGCCCTTCGCGAACATAACCCGCTTTCATCAGTACCACTCCATAATCAGAATAATAAGTAAAATGAGTTTCCATGTTAGCATTCTGCAACATTGGTGTAAGCCTTCTGTAACTTTCTATGAGGCGATTTTTGTCGTGTGAAAACAAATTAAAATGAAATCCGTCAAACTCGCCATGAGTGCCCCTGCCGCTTGCATTTACATGATATTAATTAATGCAGGCATAGCCGCCGAAAGAGAATAATAAAATAGCTGCTGCAAAAAAGAAACGCATAAAAAAGAAAGTTTGTTCTAATGTACAACCTGCCTGTTACACATCAAATACCAATCATCTGAACTAATCGTTAAACTTCTTTTTCAATTCCATCAGCTTGGCCTGAAATGCATTCTGCGGCTCGGCCTTCTTCACAATTTTATCCTTTGAACCTTGCGCCCTTGCCCCTTGTTCCTTGTCCCTTGCTTGCACCTTGTCCCTTGTACCCTGTTCCTTCTGACCATGACCCTTCATGGTCAGCGCTATTCTCTTCCTGCTCACATCCACTTCCGTTACCGTTACCATTACCTGCTGCTGCAGCTTAACTACCTGGTTGGGATCAGATATAAATGTGTTGCTCAGTTGCGAGATGTGCACCAGTCCATCCTGCTTTACGCCTATGTCTACAAAGGCGCCAAAGTTGGTGATGTTTG
>JBAVMD010000292.1:0-5690 GCA_049689695.1 Chitinophagaceae bacterium
ACCCGGTGCCTATACCGGCGCTCACGGTAAAAAAACTGGAAGGCTTTGAAAGAGAGTCCATGTACTTACCAAAGTCGCTCAACAAAGAATCCATAACTGCGGTAGAGTCCTTGTTATGGAACAAAGAATCCAGTTTGCTTTGTGAAAAGGCAACGGATTGAAAGCATACCAATAAGGCAGCAACTAACAACCGGGTAAGCAATTGCTTCATTTTCATGATGTGTTTCCAGGCTTTCGGGTAAACGACGCTTGGAAGGGAAAAATTGCTGATAGTTTAACGGGTATACGACTGAATGCAGTTGAAGGGTTTGTTTCGATCTGTATCTTACCTGTATCTTACCTCTATACAAGCTCAATCAGCGTAATCTCCGGCAATATCCCTACCCTTCCCGGGTAACCGATAAAACCAAAACCACGGTTCACATATAACTTCTGGTTGCCTTCTTCGTAAAGGCCGGCCCACTGGCGGTAGACATATTGAACAGGGCTCCACCGGAAGCCGGGCACTTCAACCCCAAACTGCATTCCATGGGTATGGCCTGCAAGCATAAGATCGATATCAGGATATTGCCCACGCACCTGCCCTTCCCAATGGCTGGGATCGTGGCTGAGCAGAATTTTAAATGGATGTTGCTGCGCACCCAGGTAAGCCTGGTCCATTTTTCCATATTTAGGAAAATTTCCTTTTGCGCTCCAGTTCTCGATACCCAGCAAGGCTATGCTATGTCCGTCTTTTTCCAGCACCACGTGCTCATTCATAAGCAGCCGCCATCCTAATTCGCCATGAACTTCTTTAAGGCGGTCAAGGTTGGCCCGTTTTACTTCCTGGCTATCCCAGCGGACATAATCCCCGTAATCGTGGTTACCAAGCGTAGAATATACGCCCAGCGGGGCTTTCAGGCTGCCGAAAATGTCCATGTACGGCTGCATTTCAATGGCGCGGTCATTTACAAGGTCTCCAGTGAAGAGGATCAGGTCAGGCCGCTGGCGCATGATCAACTCTATTCCCTTCTGAACGGCGTGTTTATCGGTAAAGCTGCCGGAATGAATATCGGAAATATGGATGATCTTAAGTCCTTTGAAGGCAGAAGGCAGATTGCTGAATGCCAGCGGCACTTTGCGCAACTCATATTTATATTTATTGCTGAATCCATATACCAGGGTAGAGAACAAGCCGCCTCCCACCAGTAAACCCGCCCAGCTCATGAAAACAGAGCGGGATATTCTTTCTGTCCCTATATCCTCGCCCTCTGTATTATTAAAGAATAGCTTGCTGCTGGCCCATTGCAATAGCCGCCTTAAATCGTCAAGCAGAAAAAACACTACGGCTAATATCTTGGCAAAGAATAACCCAACTATGGTGGCAAAGAGATAAGTTCTCACCGACCTTGGCCAGGAATCGTAATTGATAAAAGGAATAATGATAAGCAGAATAACTGCGGCCGCAGAAATGGTCCAGTAGCTGGAATAAAGTATCAGCTTTACTTTATGCGAAGCGCCCTGGCTTACTACTTTTACCGCCTGGAAAACGTAAAAATCCAGCAATACCATTAGAACCACTATTATCCACCAGAAACCTGAATTGCGCATAGGAACTTAATATTTTGCAAATGTGAGGGGAATTGGTGAATTCACAAGCGGCAGGACTTGTTAACAAGTTAAGGTTTCGTTTCTTCGCTGAACGCTTATTTTTGTCTGTACCCAATAAACAGTAAACCACCACCCAATAAATGGCAAGAATCATAGGAGTAGCAAATCAGAAAGGAGGAGTTGGTAAAACCACCAGCGCTATTAACCTGGCGGCAAGCCTTGCAGTGCTGGAGTTCCGCACGCTGCTGGTAGATGCAGACCCGCAGGCCAACAGCACTACGGGCGTTGGTTTTGATTTGCACAACATTACACAGAGCCTGTACGATTGCATGGTGAACGATGTGAATGCAAAGGATGTGGTGCTCAAGTCTGAAATCCCGAACCTTGATGTAATACCCTCGCACATCGACCTCGTGGGAGCGGAAATTGAAATGATCAATTATCCCAATCGCGAAAGCGTGCTGAAAAATATACTGGAGCCGGTACGGAGCGATTATGAGTTCATTATCATCGATTGTTCTCCTTCGCTTGGGCTCATTACCGTGAACGCGCTTACCGCGTCAGATGCAGTGATCGTTCCGGTTCAAACCGAATTTTTTGCATTGGAAGGATTGGGCAAATTGCTTAATACCATCAAAATAGTGCAGAGCAGGCTGAACCCTGCATTGGAAATAGAAGGAATATTGATGACGATGTATGATGGAAGACTTCGCTTGTGCAACCAGGTGGTAAGTGAAGTGCGCAAGCATTTTGACGAACTTGTTTTCAATACCATTATTCACCGCAATACACGCATCAGCGAAGCGCCAAGCGTAGGCAAGCCCGTAATCCTCTACGATGCTTACAGCAAAGGCGCCATGAATTATCTTAACCTTGCAAAAGAGATCCTGCAAAAAAATAATATGACCAAGATCAGGCAGGAAGAGCGTGTGATGGAATAATTTTGGAATCTTAATTTCAAAATTTCGAAATTCAAATTGTGCATGACCAGTCCCAAACAAAATAAAGACGCATTAGGAAAAGGAATACGTTCCCTGCTGCAGAGCATCGATTCCGATCTCAAAACCTCCTCGGGTCAGCTGAAGCCAACGGTGGCAGACGCCGTTACCAGCATACTTCGTATCCCTGTAGACCAGATCGATACAAATCCTAAACAGCCACGCCATGATTTTGACGAGCAGTCCCTGAAAGAGCTGGCTGCTTCTATCAAAACATACGATATCATTCAACCCATCACTGTATCTAAAATGCCCTCGGGCAGGTACAGGCTGATAGCTGGTGAGCGGCGTTTTCGCGCAGCTAAAATGTCCGGGTTGAAAGACATGCCGGCCTACATTCGCCTCGCGAATGATTCGGAATTGCTGGAGCTTGCCTTGCTGGAAAACCTGCAACGCCAGGACCTCAATGCCATGGAAGTAGCGCTTAGCTATAAGCGAATGATGGAAGAGCTGAGCTATACACAGGAACAGGTTGCGGAACGGATGGGAAAAGAACGCAGTACCGTAGCGAATTACATTCGTTTACTGAAGCTGCCCCCCGATATACAGGTGGCGGTACGCAATGGCAGCCTGAGCATGGGCCATGCCCGTGCGGTGATCAACGTAGACACCATCGACAAACAATTATTTATTTTCCACGAGATACAGGACCGCGACCTCTCTGTTCGCCAGACGGAAGAGCTGGTGCGCAAAATGTATAAAGGTGAACCAGCTGTTAAAAATAACCAGAAACCGGGCCTTGCTCCCGCTTACAAGAAAATTGAGGATAATTTAGCTTCGCATTTCGGCACCCGGGTAAAAATGCAGCACAGCAAGAAAGGCCATGGCAGCATTACCCTGGAATATTATTCGATGGAAGAATTAAACAAGTTGTTGGACCAATTAGGTATATCCGGCAGCTGATCCTCAACCGGTCATTAAGATGAAATACTGCAGAGCGGCTTTAATTTTTGTATTGGTCCTGGCATCAAAGACAATGCTTGCACAGCAACCGGATTCCAGCCGTACGCTGAAAGATACCTCCTTGTTTGTAAGAGGTAACATAGATACAACTGCAAAGATCGCCGACACGATCACCAAAAAAAAGCACAGTCCGCGAAAAGCTGCCATCCGTTCCGCCATCATTCCCGGATGGGGCCAGGCATACAATAAAAAATACTGGAAGATCCCTGTTGTATACGGAGCCTTAGGTATTCCGGCTTACCTGTTCGTTGATAATCTGAAATGGTATCAGCGCACAAAATATGCCTTCCTGCTGGTGTCTACCAACAGTACCAATGCAGACAGTCTTTCGCGTGTGCACAAACAATTAAGACCATTTGTTGACGCGAAACAGGGAACTCAACTACAGAATTACCGCAATGAGTTCAGGCGAAACGTAGACTACTCCGCTTTGTTCTTTTTATTGTTCTGGGGATTGAACATCATAGATGCTACCGTTGACGGTCACCTGAAAGAATTTGATGTAAGCCCCGACCTCAGTTTCAAGATCAAACCAGGGTTTAGTCCTACGGGGAATACGTATGGGGTGAGTTTGGTGTTGCAGAGGAAATAAATTGTGAAGTTGGAGGTTGTTGTAAATAGCGTGCGGGTTGATGTTGTGGGTTTTTTAAACGGAACGCGGATCATCAGGATTGATTAAGATTTATTAGGATTTTCAGCGGAAACTTTTTTAATACGAACTTGGTTTCTTTTAACATCCAACTTCTAACCTCCAACCTCCAACATAAACTTTATGCGTATCGCTCTCGTTGGTTACGGCAAAATGGGCAAGGCCATTGAAGAAATTGCGCTCGGCAAAGGGCATGAGATAGTATCGAAAATAACAGTAGACAACCTCGAAGATTTTACGGAAGGCAATCTTAAAAAAGCGGATGTGGCCATAGAGTTCACACATCCCGGCAGTGCATTTGAAAATGTAAGCAAATGCCTTCAGTGGGGCTTGCCGGTTGTATGCGGCACCACCGGCTGGGCGCAACAATATGAAGAAGCTAAAAAGATCTGCGCAGAAACAAACGGTGCCCTGCTGGTTGCCAGCAATTTCAGCATAGGCGTTAATATTTTTTTTGAAGTGAACAGGCAATTGGCTGCGCTGATGGCATCACAACCCGATTATGAAGTAACGATGGAAGAGATCCATCATACAGAAAAAAAAGACGCTCCCAGCGGCACAGCCATTACACTTGCAGAGCAAATCCTGGAAAAGATCACCCGAAAGAAAAAATGGGTGAACCATCTTAGTGACAATGCAGATGAACTGGAGATCATCAGCGAGCGCATAGATCCTGCACCCGGTACGCATAAAATAAAATATCAGTCATCCATAGATGATATAGAGATCATCCATACTGCACATAGCCGTAAGGGTTTTGCGGCGGGTGCTTTGTTGGCGGCGGAATTTATTGCCGGAAAGAAAGGTGTTTTTTCTATGAAAGATGTGCTGGGGTTGTGAAGAGGAACGCGTCCCGATAGCTATCGGGACGCGTTCCCTTCTTAATATTTCACCAAAAACCCCACTCCCACTAACGATTTAACCTGTAGCGCCGGTGAATTACGGTTCTTTCCAAACAAGGCGACATTGTCGTCATAGATCAGGTCAAGGCTCCACGTAGCCGATAAATATTTTGACAGCTTCACTGCAAAAAGATTGGTCATGAATAAATCTACATTCTTTGGCTTATCCCTGTAATTAGAAAACAGGTCAAGCCGGCCTTTGTAACTCACGGCTTTCCCAAGATCAGCGATATAAGTACTGCTCAGGAACGCGCCTATTTCCGTTCTGCTTTTTTCGCCGGGCTTAACTCCATATAGTCCGGCTTTTGAAAGAGAGTCGTTGCGCACGATCACCCATCTTATTGTTGCAGGAGAAACAAAAACTGAAAAATTTGCCGTGGGTTTATAATCGAGACCGGGGCTTAGCAGAATATAAGCCGGCGATAAGAATGAAGAAGATAAAGTACGCGTAGTTGCCGTGTACGTGTAACCTTTAAACATTTGTGAGCGGAAATTAAATAAGCCGCTCAAATTCAGCTTGGGCCCTAACGCATATCCGTATTTTGAAAGAAGGTCGATGCGATCATCGTTCTTGCGGCTTCCTAAAGT
>JBAVMD010000293.1:0-3946 GCA_049689695.1 Chitinophagaceae bacterium
GCTATTATGAGCACAACATGCAATACGGCAACTTCAACCCGCATAGTCCCATTGCCTATAGAAATTTCGGATCATGGCCCGGCGGCGCACGAAGCAATGCCTACAGCAGCCGGTTTGTGAGAACAGCTACACCTTCAACTGTTACGCGTTAAAAATCTTTAATCAACAAACTAACTCCACTATTTCCTAAATTCAATTCCTAAATCACTTACTATGTCATCTGATCGCAGGAAATTTCTGCACCAACTCGGCCTGGCTGGTGTTGGTGTATTGGCAGCCGGCCTAACCGCATGCAACAACAACAGTGCACAACAGGACGCAAAAGCTGACAGTTCCTCTAAGGCCACTACCGCAGCGCCTCTTTTCTTTGAGATATCGTTAGCGCAATGGTCATTGCACAAAGCGCTTTTTGCAAAGGAGATGGATAACCTTGATTTTCCTGCAGTGGCAAGAAAAGATTATGGCATTGGCGTGGTTGAATATGTGAACCAGTTTTTTAAAGACAAGGCAGAGGATACAAAGTACCTGGATGAATTGCTGAAGCGCTGCGCAGACAACAATATAAAAAACCATCTCATCATGTGTGATGGCGAGGGGAACCTGGGAGAAACAGATGATAAGAAGCGATTAGAGGCTGTAAAAAATCATTATAAATGGGTAGGCGCAGCAAAGTACCTGGGATGCGCTACCATCAGGGTAAACGCATTTGGAGAAGGCACGCGCGAAGCCGTGCAGCAATCCGCCATCGATGGATTGGGCCGGTTGGCCGAATATGCAGAAAAAGAAAACATCAATGTGATTGTGGAGAACCATGGCAGCTACAGCTCAGACGGGCAGTGGCTGGCCACAGTAATGAAAACCATCAATAAAAAGAATATCGGCACCCTGCCGGATTTTGGGAATTTCTGTATTCGCCGCGAAGGTGGTGGTCAGTGGGAGGGAAAATGCGTTGACGAGTATGACAGGTATAAAGGCGTTGCTGAAATGTTGCCCTTTGCAAAAGGAGTAAGCGCTAAATCGCACGAGTTTGATGCGCAGGGAAATTGCATTGACACAGACTATACACGCATGATGAAAATAGTAAAAGATGCAGGCTTCCGCGGCTACGTTGGAATAGAATACGAAGGCAACACGCTCAGCGAACCAGAAGGAATCAAAGCAACTAAACGACTTTTAGAGCGTGTAGGCGCTGCTTTGGCTTAAGGAACAAGGTACAAGAAGCAAGGCACAAGTTGAAACCCTTGTGCCTTGCTTCTTGTACCTTGCTCCTTCCTATTTTCTCTTGAAAATAGGCACAGTGCTGCAAGGTTCTCCGTACATAATGCTCTTTGCTACGGGACGCAGTTTTTGCGTGATCTCCATATAAGCAAATTCGCCAATGGGCACATCGCCGCAGCCTTTTATTACAACACGTTTATCATTAAACTCATTCATATTTATCTGCTGAATATTGCGCAGCAGTAATTGCTTTCGAAGGTCATCGGCACTGCCGAATACAACTTCTTTTGCGATCGGCTGCAGGTAGGCGCTCACCAGCATGTAAGCCCACATTGGTATCACTGCATCTGCAGTACAGGTTACGGCAACGTATTTGTCCTGGTATGCAGACCAATCCATTTGCTGCAACGCAGTTCTGAAATCTTTTTCTTTCAGAATAAGGCCCATGAATAAATAATCCTCCAGGTCAAATACCAATACTTCGCCGGATGGGTAATAGGTTTCAAGGTCAAGGGTGATCAACCCGCTCTCTGCCACTTTGTTTACAATTGCGTCACTCATACTGCAAAGATAAGGCCCCGGCGGGGTGAATGGATGATTGCGGCACCCCGTCAGGGTCCAGGTTTAAACGGCCACGCCGCCGGGGGTTACGTATAAAAAAAACAACCCCCGAAGATTTCAGGGGTTGATATAGTCAGGTAAAATTTCGTACTACAGGAACTTCGCGCGGTAATCTTTGATATTCGCTGCCTTTTTCACAGACTCTATCGCCCGGTAGAACATCGATTGGCGCTGCTGCGTGAGCGCTGCATTTCGCTGCTGTTCAACGTCTGCGGCAGGGTTAGCCTTCGCAAAAACATTTTCTGTTCTTATAACAAACACGCCGCCATTACCTGCAATGGGAGGACTTACCTTACCCTGCCATGCTTTATTCAAGGCTGAACCTATCAGCTTCATTTCCTGCCCTACGTTTGGTATGAATGCTCCTGCAAAGCTCAGGCTATCTGCTCTTTGAACAGGTTGCCCGCCGGCAGTTGCCGCTGCTTCCAACGAAGCCGGAGTTCCTAATTTCTTTTTTATCTGCTCAGCTTTTTTCTGGTTGCGAACAATGTTCTCAACTATCGGCCTTGCTTTTTGCGGGCTCATCAAACCCTCTTTATTTATTTCAGTAACCACAGCCACTACATGTTGGTCTCCCACCACCTGCGCATCAGAAACATCACCCAGGTCTGCATCAAATATCCAGCGTACCAGCTGGCGATTGCTGCCGAGATTGGGAATGCTCATATCGGTAGGCTTGATCTCCGGCGAAATGATCTTTTGGTACTTATTCTTGGTGACATTGTCATCAAACGCTTTCAGAGTACGGCTTTGGCCTGAAAACTGGTTGGCCATGCCCGAAGCGCGGTTCTCTGTTTCGGTGCTCGGATAGATTGATTTTGTAAAATAAGCCACCTTATACGCAGGTTCAATCTTCTTTTGGTCGAGTATTTCTATATAATGGTATCCGAAAGTAGTTTTTACGGTTTTCTTATCGCCCTTATTTCCGTAAAATATAGCTTCTGCAAATTCAGGAGCGATAGTGGTGAATTGAAGGGAAGTGTATTCATATTCGCCGCCATTTTTATTACTTCCCTGGTCGTCGCTTACCTGCGCAGCCAGGGTGCTGAAGTCTGCACCGCCGGCAATAGCATTAGAAACACTGTCTATGCGTCGCTTGGCAACGCTATCTGCCGTACCGTTCTGTGTGCTGATCAGGATGTGACGCAGCTTCACGGTATCCGGCATATTCCTTTTGTCTATCATTTTAGCAAGCACAAAAGATCTGCCATCCAGGTAAGGACCAAATACCCTTCCATTGGCTAATGCGCGGATGGTATCTTTATTGGCAACCTGCAGATTGCTATTAGTAACATAGGCATTAGAAAACTCCTGTTCAGAGCCATGCCGTGCAAGAAAAGACTGATAATCGGATGTGGTATCAAACTCTGCTCTCAGGTGTTCCAGTTGGCGAAGCACATCCACTGTATCTTTTGCGCTGGGGGCTGCACTAAAAGCAACGTAAGCAATGCTGCGTGATTCTTCCTGTTTGAACTCTTCCTTATGCTTATCGATATAATCTTTGACATCTGCGTCAGTAACCGTGGCGCTGCTGTCTGAAATAGTAGTATAGGGAATGTTTACGTATGAAATGCTGGCCATCTGGCTATTGTCTGCATTAGATTTTTCAATCATCCATTTCGGGATGTAAACGGTATTCGCGATCAGTGCAAGATATTTTTCGCGTTGGCGGCCGCTGATAATGCTTTCAATAAACTCATTGTATTCTTTAGGGGAACGCTTTTTAAATTCCTGTATGGTCTGGTAGGCCATATTCGCGTCGTATTGCTGCGTCTGCGGGTTGGTAAACTGCCTTCTTAACTGTTCAGGAGGATTGCTTCCATATAATATGTCACCCACCTCTTTGTCGGTAACATAAATACCCAGGGCCTCATATTGGTCCTTCATCAGGGCTTCCTCTACCATCTGGTTCCAGAGGTTGTCCTGCAGGTTCTGGCGCAGTGCATCGTTCATAGCGCCGGAGTACTGCTGCTCCTGTGCCTTCATCCTGTTCTGGAAATCGATATAATCTATTTTATTACCATTCACTTTACCCATTGTGGTAGAACGGCTGTTAAATAACCCACCCCCGCCTCCCTGGAAAGCGTCGGTTACAATAAATCCGATC
>JBAVMD010000294.1:0-4594 GCA_049689695.1 Chitinophagaceae bacterium
ACCGGGTAATCTTGCTTTGTCTCCGGATAAATCAAAAGACCGCTCTTATCTTTGCCGCATTGTTGAAAATGCGCATTTTCAATATTCAATTCTTCAGTCTAATACTCATCTCCAAAAAAAACTAAAAAAATTTTTCTAATTGTTGTCCGATTGGACAACTTAAACTATTTTTGTTGTGAAAAGGAGAGAGTTATTTTTTTACAAGGACTACTTTAAAGAGTTCTTTTCGTTGCTGGCACCTAAAGTTCAAAAGAAAGTTATCTGGACGTTGAAGATCATAGAGGAGTTAGAACGTATTCCGGAAACTTATTTTAAACATTTGGAAAATACTGATGGTCTTTACGAAATAAGGATTCAGTGTGGCAGCAATATTTTTAGGGTCTTTTGTTTTTTTGATGACAATAATTTAATAGTAATTACGCATGGCTTCCAAAAGAAAACACAAAAAACCCCCGTCAACGAAATTGAAAAAGCCACAAGAATTAAAAAAACTTACTATGAAGAAAAATAATCTTACCAGTCTCAGTGCCTTTGTCGATGAAAAATACGGCATCAAAGGCACTAAAAAGAGAAAGAATTTCGATGCAGGTTACGAAACCTTTAAACTGGGCGTGCTTATACAGGAAGCCCGCCAGCAAAAGGGATTAACCCAGGAGCAGGTCGCGGAATTATCAGGAACTGACAAATCGTATATCTCAAAGCTTGAAAAAGACCTGAAGGATGTACGTTTTTCAACTTTAAAAAGGATAATAGAACAGGGGCTTGGCGCAAAGCTGGAATTAGCTATCAGGCTTTAGTTGCCCCCGGTTGACTCTCTTATTATCAATTCAGACTTCAGCATTATCTTTTCATTACTGATTGCAATTTTATTTTTGTCCAGCGCTTTAAACAAAATAGCAGCCGCCTCTTTCCCGATATCGTAAGCCGGCTGCGTGATGGTAGTCATTGATGGGTTCAGCAATGAAGCCGTTTCAAGATTAGAAAAGCTGATGATCTTTACATCTTGTGGAATGTTCAGAGAAAGCTCCCTGCATACATGATAAGTTGTAATGGCCAGTTTTTCAACTGAGGCAAAGATGCCATCAGGCCGGTTTTTTCTCTTCAGCAGGTTTTTGATTACCACATAATTCTCGTCGTTGTTCTTGCTGCCATGCACCACCAGCTTGTCATCAAAATCTATATCGTGTTTCTTTAATGCATCCTGATATCCCTGCATGCGCTTTATTCCTATGGAAAGATTCTCCGAGATAAGCAGGTAAGCAATTTTTTTGCATCCACGCCCGATGAGATGCTCAGTTGCTTTGAACCCGCTTTCATAATCGTCAGTAGTTATTTTGGCCGTTTCGATCTCTTCACAAACCCTGTCAAAAAAAACGATAGGTAACCCTTTCTGCCGCAACTCCAGGAGATGGGTGATGTCGTTGGTTTCACTCGAAAGCGATATCAAAACACCATCTACCCGCCCGCTTTGCAGGTGGCGGATTATTGACGACTCAAGTTTCAGGTCCTCATGCGTTAAATAGATCAGCACATGATATCCTTTTTCCTGGGCCACCGACCCTATGCCGTTGATGGCGAGCGAAAAAAAGTTATTGGCTATTTCCGGCACCACCACCGCAATTGTCTTGCTTTTGTGCTTGCGCAGGCTGCTGGCGTAGGGATTGGGCTGATAGTTCAATTGTTTAGCCAGCGATAAAACCTTCTGCTTGGTTTCGTAGCTGATCTCGTAACTGTCGCGCAATGCCCTCGAAACCGTTGAGACCGAAAGGTTGAGTTGCCGGGCCAGCCTCTTTAAATTAACAGCGTCCATTCAGTAAGCGTCTTGGGGCTAAAAATACGCTTTCGGGAACGTTGCCGAAAACGTTTCCGTAAAAAAACTCATGGGTTGTGGTTGAGAGGGTATATTGCAAGTAATTAGCTAATTATTAGAAATGAAGACTCTACACGCAGTGCACCCGGATGATTTCCGGAACTATGATACCAGCCTGGTAAGAAAGCGCTTCCTTATGGAAGATATCGAACAGTCCGATGCCGCCAGCTTTGTGTATACGCATTACGACCGCATGGTTACGGGCGTGATCAATCCCATAAGCAAAGCGATCGCGCTTGAGAATTACGACAACCTGAAATCGAATTATTTTCTCGAAAGAAGGGAAATGGGCATCATCAACGTTGGCGGAGAAGGTGTGATCACGGCCGATGAAAAAGAATTCGTTCTGCAAAAGCTGGATTGCCTCTACCTGGGCAAGGGCGTGCAGAACGTGAGCTTCAGCAGCACAAATACAGAGCAGCCTGCTGTTTTCTTTATTATGTCGGCCCCGGCTCATGCAGGTTATCCATCCGTTCTGATGAGCAATGCGGCCGCTGCCAGGGTTGACCTGGGCGAGCAGCAGACCGCCAATCAACGCACCATTTATAAGTATATTCATAAAGATGGAATTGAAAGTTGCCAATTAGTAATGGGACTTACCATTTTGCATACAGGTAGTGTTTGGAATACAATGCCGCCCCATACGCACGACAGGCGAATGGAGATCTATTTCTATTTTGATGTGCCTGCTGCACATCGCGTATTTCATTATATGGGACAGCCCGATGAAACGCGCCATATACTTATTGGCAATCACCAGGCCGTGGTATCGCCGCCCTGGAGCATTCATGCAGGCAGCGGCACCAGCAATTATTCATTTATTTGGGGAATGGGAGGAGAGAATATGGAGTTCACTGATATGGATGCAATCGCAATCAAAGATCTTCGATAAGAATCTTCGATAAGGAACAAGAAACAAGTGACAAGGTACAAGAAGAGAGCACGGATTGGAAGAAGGATTAGAGGATTGCACGGATAGATATATTTGTTGTATTTCGCTAATGTTATGTGAGGGTTTAATTGAAGAAGTCAGTGCTGAATCTTACTTTTTTATCATATGTTTTATTTCGTATCCGTGAAATCCTTTAATCCGTAGTAAAATCCGTGATTATTTCTTATCAATCTAAATCTGACAATCAGTGATCAATTTTTCGCTTAAAGACAAAGTCATTGTTGTTACCGGTGGTACGGGTATACTCGGTAATGCATTTGTAAACGCTATTGTTGAAGCCGGCGGCACGGTAGGTATTCTCGGCCGCAAAGAAAATGTGGCTGCAGAAAGGGCCGATGCCATCAATGCACAGGGCGGCAAGGCCATTGCATTGGTTGCCGATGTGCTGGATGAGCAACAGCTTGTTGCCGCGAAGGAAAAGATATTACAGGCGTATGGAAGAATCGATGGATTGGTGAATGCTGCAGGCGGCAATATGCCCGATGGCGTGCTTCAACCTGAGGAAGATATATTCTCCATGAAGATCGATGGCATGAAGAAGGTAATGGATATCAACCTCTGGGGCACCGTTATTCCAACCCAGGTATTTGGCGAAGCCATCGCAAGATCAGGCAATGGAAGCATCGTTAATATTTCATCCATGAATTCCAAGCGCGCTATCACCAAGGTGCTTGGTTACAATATGGGAAAAGCTGCGGTGGATTGTTATACGCAATGGTTTGCAGTGGAACTGGCACGCAGATATGGTGACGCCATCCGTATGAATGCGCTTGCCCCTGGATTTTTCCTCACTGAACAAAACCGTTACCTGCTTACAAAAAAAGAAGGCGGCTATACGGAGAGAGGTGAGCTGGTGATCCGTCAAACACCTTTCAAACGCTTTGGCCAACCGGATGAACTGCAAGGAGCGTTGGGGTGGCTTTTAAGCGATGCATCTCAATTTGTAACAGGTTCTATGATCTGCGTTGATGGAGGTTTCTCCATCTTCGGCGGAGTATAAACGCAGGGCGTAAGGAGCAAGGAACAAGGTGCAAGGAACAAGGAACAAGGAACAAGGGACAAGGGACAAGGGACAAGAAGCAAGGCAAGGAAAAAGAATACAAGTGTTCGCTAAGTAAACCAATAAACTAATAAACCAGTAAACCACTAAACCAAAACTCTTTGCCCACCCAACCTCTTTACTCGATGCTTCAAACCATGCGCTGGTTTGGACCTAATGACCCGGTAAGCCTTTGGGACATACGCCAGGCCGGATGTAGTGGTGTTGTCACCGCCTTGCATCATATTCCAAATGGACAAGTCTGGACCGTTAACGAGATCATGAAGCGAAAAACTGAAATCGAAAATGCAGGAATGGCATGGAGCGTGGTAGAGAGTGTTCCCGTTCATGAGGATATTAAAACACAAAAAGGCGATTTTGGTAATTATATAGAAAACTACAAGCAATCACTGCGTAATTTATCCGCATGCGGTGTGCATATCGTTACTTATAATTTTATGCCGGTGCTGGATTGGACACGTACCGATCTAAGCTACACCGTTGAAGATGGTTCAAAGGCTTTGCGCTTTGAAAAAGCAGCATTCGTTGCGTTTGACGTGCTAATGCTCAAGAGGAAAAACGCATCTGCTGATTATTCCGATGAAGACATAGCAAGAGCTGTGTACCGGTTTAAAGAAATGAGCGATGCGGAGAAACTTCAACTGCAACGCAACATTATTGCGGGACTTCCCGGCAGTGAAGAAAGCTTTACGCTGGAACAATTCCAGTCGGC
>JBAVMD010000295.1:0-16772 GCA_049689695.1 Chitinophagaceae bacterium
ATGCAACAGGCTGTCTGCATCCAGTATTCCAACCAGTTCAACGTTCTCGAAATCCAAACCCTTCACTACCATTTGTGTACCAACCAGCATCTGGATGCGCTGCTGCTCGAACAACTGTATAAGATTATCATGCGCGTCTTTTCCCTTTACGCTGTCAACATCCATGCGCGCTATTTTTGCAGAAGGAAAAGCTTCTTCCAGCTCTTCCTCTATACGTTCGGTTCCAAAATTGCGCTGAATAAAATGATGATTGCCGCAAGCTGCGCATACCTGCACTGGCGGATAAACAGTACCGCAGTAGTGACAGTGCAGTTTATTGGTAAGCTTGTGAAATGTAAGGCTCACATCGCAATACTTGCATTGCGGTATCCATCCGCATACCTGGCAAACCTGGTAGGGCGAATAGCCACGCCTGTTCTGGAACAGGATCACCTGCTTGTTCTTTTCCAGCGTTTGCAAAATGGCTTCGCTCAGTTGCGGCGTTACAATCACTTTGGTGCTTTCTTTAGGCCGCATTTTTTTTGTATCGATGATCTCGATGGCAGGCATCTGCAAACCAAGGTACCGTTCGTTCAATTCCACCAATCCGTATTTGCCGGTGGTGGCATTGTGATAAGTTTCAACCGAAGGCGTGGCGCTTCCGAGCAACACTTTAGCATTGCTGAGCGATGCATAGTATACCGCTGCATCTCTTGCATGATAACGCGGCGCAGGGTCCTGCTGCTTGAACGAGGCATCGTGCTCTTCATCAACAATGATCATTCCCAGTTCGCTGAATGGAAGGAATAGCGAAGACCTTGCGCCCAGTACGATCTTCATCTCTCCAGATCTTATTTTGTTCCATATCTCCACGCGTTCATTCTGGCTGAACTTACTGTGATAAATTCCGATGTAGCCGCCAAAATGCTGCTGCAATCTTCGGATGATCTGCGACGTTAGCGCGATCTCCGGCAACAGGTACAGCACCTGTTTGCCCTGTTTTATCAATTGCTCCATCAGTTTGATGTAGAGCAATGTTTTGCCGCTGGATGTAACCCCGTGCAGCAGGCATACGGCATGTGTTTGCAAAGCAGTTTCCACCTGCTCCAGCGCAAGCTGTTGTGCGGGAGTGAGTGTGAATTCGATACTGATATTTCGCGGCAGGTAAGAAAGGCGATCAATGCTTCTCTTTTCAAGGATCAGAATGCCTTTTTCAACAAGTCCTTTCAGTTGGGCATCAGAAGCGCCGCTTTTTTTAAGCAGTTCTGGCTTGGTCACTTCGCCTGCAGTCTTCATTAAATGCAGATAGCTTAACAAAAGCTCAAGCTGTTTGGGAGCGCGGCTCCAGTTGTTCAGCAGGTCTGCGAGGTGCTCTTCATTATCGTAGCGGGGATCGATGCGTACAAAGGTTTCCTTCTTCGGTGTATATGTTTCTTTCAGGCTCTCCCATACAAAGCAGGTTTTCTTTTCGATGAGGTGTTTGATTACGGGATATACATGCGCTGAGTCGAGTATCTGCTGAACTTCGGGCAGCTTTAGTTCTTTTTTGATGAGCAGGGCTTCTGCCACGAGGTATTCATCGTGATCGAGGTCTGAAAAATCGTCTCCATATTCATCGTTGTATACAATGATGGTTTCACTGCTCAATTTGAAGTGCGCGGGCAAAGCTGCCGCCATCACCTCCCCTTCGCTGCACATGTAATATTGCGCAAGCCATTCCCATAGCTTCAGTTGATTGCTGTGTATTACGGGAACGGTATCCAGTACGTTCAGGATATCTTTCGGATCGAATTCTTCAGGCTTTTCCGGATGCAGGCGTTTTACCAATCCTGCATAGCGCTTGTTCCTGCCTAACTCCACTTCTACCCTGCATCCCGGCTGCACGGTTTCCACAAGGTGCGGTGGAATAGACCATGTGTAATTTTTTGGCAGCGCCAGTGGTATGATGATTTCAGCGTACACGGTAATGATTGGTCATTTGGTCAATTGGTCATTGGGTCATTGGGTCATTGGGTCATTAATGAATAGCTCATTAACGAAGTTGCAAAGTAAAGTAATTGGAAACAATCAAATGACTTAATGACCCAATGACCTAATGACCTAATGACTCATTGACCTCTTCTTTGATCCAACTCGCTCCATACTCTACCAATTTCTCTTCCATGATCTCGTATACCTGCTGCTTTAGTTTTGCAACATCCTGCATAGTGTATCCTTCAACCGGTATTGGTGGCAAAAAAAGAGACCTCGACCGCCCCGGTGTCAATGAAAACAAGCTGCGGTAGTGCATGCGATCGTATGCATCCAGGAAAAGAACGGGCCTGATGGGTGTTTGCGTTTCGATGGCTATCCGGAAAGCGCCATCATAAAAACTTTTCAGCGGCTGATGAGTGAGGTTGAATGTGCCTTCGGGGAAAATGAAAATAGAAATATTTTTTCTTAAAACGGATTTCAACTGCCTAACACTTTTTGCACGTTCTTCTGCATTGGTGCGGTCTACCAATACTACCGCATATTTATATATGTAACCGAATACCGGCACTTTGGCCATTTCATGTTTACCTAATGCGCGGATGGACCTGCGCAAAGTTTTTACGATCACGGGGGCATCTATATAGGAAATGTGATTGGCTACATAAATGAATTGCTCATTCTTCAAACGATCGCCTTCATAAATGTTGCGGTGCCAGATGCCTGTAAGCAGGAACCAGCAATCGCCCCAGAACATGCAAAGGCGATAGATGGCATTGCCTCCGCGGATGCGGCCGAAAAAAGAAGCGGCTATCACAAAGGGGAATATCGCTATCATCAGCACAATAAAAACCAGGTATGCATACAGGCAGTAGAGGATCTGCAGGGGCTTCAGCAATAGCTTCATGTTCAGCGCTCCTGGTTTTTGTATTTACTGTCATCTCCCGGGCAATGGCATTGCCATTCTTTTTCAAGATCGATGCAGGTAACTACTTTGGTGGATTGATCGCATTGCGCATAAACAATGCGTACATGCTGTTTATCGGTTGTATAGCCTTCGAGCGCATAGGTTGGGCAAGGCGTGCCTTTAACATTGCTCTTCCGGTAGTTGATGTCGCCGGTTTTCATGATGTCCTTCACTTCAGCTTCAGTAATGCTCCTGCAATCCATCCGGCAGCGTGCATGTTTGGTGTATTCCAGGTAAGAAATCCGCCGGTCGAAACCCCTGTTGCGGTTTACACCCGTTGCAGGATCAGCCGAGCTGCGCCGGGCTGTACCGGAGCTGGAAGCTGTGTCTGCACCGTTGTTACGCAGGCGTACAATAATAAAAGTTGCAACCAGCAAAACTGCCAGGAAAATATAAGGAGCGGCTTTCGATTTCAAGTGGTTACTTATTGGTATGCAATGTTAGATATTTATTGGGTAAAGGTTTAAGGTTTTGGGATGTAGTTTCGGGTTTAAGGTTTTGGGTTTAAGGTTCTTCCCGGTGAGCGGATTTTAAAAAGTAGGCTCACCACCTTTCACCATCCACTCACCGGGAAGAACCTTAAACCTTAAACCCGAAACCTTAAACAGCGAACCCGTATCTTTGCCGCCCCATGCAACGCACGCCCACTATAGCTTTTCATACCCTCGGCTGCAAGCTGAATTTTTCCGAAACTTCCACACTTTCCCGCATGATGGAAAAGGAAGGTTTTGAAAAAACGGCTTTTGACGGCCTGGCAGACGTGTATGTGATCAATACCTGCTCGGTTACAGATAATGCGGATAAGGAATGCCGCCAGCTGGTGCGCCGCATCCAGCGCAAATCGCCCGAAAGCCTGGTGGTGATCACAGGCTGCTATGCCCAGTTGAAGCCTGCGGAGATCGCGGCCATACCGGGCGTTGACCTGGTGCTGGGAGCCGCGGAGAAATTCAACCTGCCCCTGCACCTGAAAGAGCTCACCAAGGGTGATTCTGCTAAGATCTGCAGTTGTGATATTGAGGAGGTTAGCGGGTTCAACGCATCTTTTTCCATTGCCGACCGCACCCGCACTTTTTTAAAAGTACAGGATGGCTGCAGCTACAATTGCGCATTCTGCACCATACCCATGGCCCGCGGTAAAAGCAGGAGCGATTCCATCGAAAATGTGGTGAGAAATGCTGAGCAACTCGCTTCAAACGGGGTAAAAGAGATCGTGCTGACCGGTGTGAACCTGGGCGATTTTGGCAAAGGCCCGGACGGCAATGCCCGTAATGCTTCTTCGTTCTTCGAGCTGGTACAGGAGCTGGAAAAAATGGACGGCATTGCACGTTACCGTATTTCTTCCATCGAACCGAATTTATTATCGAACAGCATCATTGAATTTGTTGCCAACAGCAACAAGTTCATGCCGCATTTTCATATTCCGCTGCAAAGCGGCAGTAATCATATTCTTGGCCTGATGCGCAGGCGATACAAGCGCGAGTTGTATGCCGAGCGCGTTGGATTGATCAAAACACTGATGCCGCATTGCTGCATTGGGGTAGATGTGATAGTAGGATTTCCTGGCGAGACCGATGCAGCCTTCAATGAAACACTGGAGTTCCTTCATGAGCTGGATGTTTCTTACCTGCATGTATTTACTTATTCTGAAAGAGACCATACAAAAGCACTGGAGCTAACGCCCGTTGTTCCGATGCATACGCGCCATGAACGCAACAAAACATTACGGAACCTCAGCTATATGAAGATGCAGTATTTCTCACAGCTGCATGCCGGCCAAACCCGTAAAGTGTTGTTTGAAGCGAATGATAAGAGCGGGATGATGGAAGGCTATACTGATAATTATATTAAAGTGACGACGCCGTATAAGGCTGAGTGGGTGAATGAAATTGTGGAGTGGAAGTTGTAAGGAGTCATTAGTCATTTGGTCAATAGGTCATTAAAAAACAAGAGGTTCATGATTATGAACCTCTTGTTTCTGTGGGAGTTGACGGGATCGAACCGCCGACCCTCCCGACTATAAGTCGGGATGCACTGAACTTATAAGCTTCTCAATCATTATTCTACTTTTCCAGCTTTTTATCTGGCGTTCTCTCTTAAGAGCGTTCTTCTTAGTAATGTGAACCTCTTGGTATTTTATGTTCCAATCTTTAAATTTCCCCGTAAAGCCTTTATGATCAGTATTATGTTTTCTTAATCTCTCCTGTGGATTTTCGCTGGAACCAACATAATATTTGTCAAGAGAAGACGAATAAAGAATATAGACAGAGTAGGGCATGGCATTAATTTAAATTCAATAAATTAAGTACTTACTACAATTCGAAATGCCCGAGCCTAAAATATCCAATAAAAAAAGAGGCTCATGATTATGAACCTCTTTTATTCTGTGGGAGTTGACGGGATCGAACCGCCGACCCTCTGCTTGTAAGGCAGATGCTCTGAACCAGCTGAGCTAAACTCCCTTCTTCGTCCACCGTAGCTTTAGCGAAGGCGGATTTTATTGGGATTGCAAAGATAAGGGCGGAGACTATTTGAAACAAAAAAAAGTAAAGATTCCGGAAATACAACAACAGCCAGCCTTTCAGTGGGTTACAACTGATTTTATATATAGTTTGACGGTATTTGAGTATCGGCTTGCGTATATTTATGAGTTGTATCCAAGAAGCAAAGAATGGGAGAAACAAAAAACATTTTTCTGGACGAAAACCTAAGATCTGGTGGCTTCTACGAACTCGCCATTCAAGTTTGCCCCAGCATAGACAACGAACCAATAAAACTTTATACTGACTATATCTGGTCACTTGAAAATGTTGAAGGTCCACTTGATGACAATTTCAATCTTGTGCAAATTGACATTGAGGCATTTCGGCATCGTGGAATTATCCGGCTTGGCTATCACGAAATACCATTTATGACCTATAACATCAGAGAAACAGAGCCGATTGAAACTGGTTTTAATTGGTTTGACATATGCTTTTATACCGCAGCAATAGAACACGTATTTGGCGAGGAATATCAGACCTGGACAGAAAATCCAAAAGTTCCGAAAGAGCTATCTGATTTTTTCATACAAACGATTAAGAAACTTTATCAGATACATCCTTTTAAACTTGCAATGCTGGACTTTGAGGTTTCAGGACAATATTATTTAAACAACTTGCAAAAGCCTTTGAACAACGCGACAAATACAACTTTTTATCTTGGACAAGATAATTTCGGGCAAATAGCAAATGACAATAAAAAGTTAGTTACAAAAATTGAAGAAATGTAGCTTCATCCAACAATTGTCACGAAGTATTCATCTAAAAAAAATTCAGTTTTGCTCTATGGAAAAACCCTCCTCTTATTGCGAAGCCGTTTGGCAAATGGAAGCTGGTAACGTGCATATCCATTACCACGATCACGAATATGGCTTTCCCATAGACGACGATAATGAGCTATTCGCCCGCCTTGTACTGGAAATCAACCAGGCAGGGCTTTCGTGGACCACAATACTTAAGAAAAAAGATAACTTCTTCAAAGCATTCGACAATTTCGACATCGGTAAGGTTGCTGCCTACAAAGAAAGCAAAATCGAAAAATTGTTGAATGACGCCGGCATCATCCGCAACCGGCTGAAAGTGCTGGCCACGGTTGAGAATGCCAAAACCATTAAGGCTATTCAAAAAGAATATGGTTCTTTTAAGAAATGGCTGGACAAGCATCACCCGCTTTCTAAGGACGAATGGGTAAAGCTTTTTAAGAAAACCTTTCGTTTTACAGGCGGGGAAATAGTGAATGAATTCCTCGTAAGTACAGGCTATTTGCCGGGTGCACATGTAGAGAAATGCCCGGTTTATAAGAAGGTATTAAAATCTAAGCCAATGTGGCTTAGGTAATCCTGCTTAACGCTAAAATTATTAGTATATTTGAACGATGGCTAAATTAATAAAAAACACTGCCAAGGATATCGTTTTGCCTCATTCACAAGCAAAATTGGACTTGTATGAGAATTACCTACTTCACTATCTACGAGTGCTAGGGCTCAGCCCTTACGTAAATAAGATAAATCTTTTTGATATATACTGTGGGATCGGAATTTATCAAGATGGAAATATAGGTAGTCCTCTAATAACAAATAAATCCATAAAGGCAACAAATGATATTATAAAAACTTTAGGTAAACCATTAAAGCCAATCTCTGTAAATATCAATGACTACGAAGAGCGTAAGATTAAAAATGTTGAGACAATAATAAACACCGATAAAGTTGAAAATTGTAGTTATGAGTTCTACAATAAAGATGCGGATGAAATGCTTGATCTTGCCTCGACCAAAGTAAACTCATACAAAGCAACTGAAAGGAGTCTTGTTTTTATTGATCCTTATGGGTATTCGCAAATCCATCGGGACAAAATTTATAATCTCATAAAGAATGAGCATACTGAGATTATTTTATTTCTACCCGTGATGCAAATGTACAGATTTAAGGATATAGCTTTAAATGACCCCAATAGAACTTGTTATGAAAATTTACGCAAATTTATCTTTTCGTTTTTTCCTGCCAACCATAAAATTCTAAGTGATAATATAGCACATGTATTTGAGTTTATTAATGAAATAAAAGTAGCGCTGTCTTTTGATGGCAAGTTTTACACATGTTCACATCACATTGAGAGGGGTAAAGGGAATTATTACGCATTATTTTTTATTACTTCAAATATATATGGGTTGGACAAAATGGTAGAAGCAAAATGGAAACTTGATCCAATTAAAGGAAAAGGGTTTACGCAAAAAAGGCCGCCCTCATTATTTGATGATCATTTTGAAGAAGTTGACCATAATAGAGAACTTGATTTTTTGAAAACGAAAATTATTAATGGCTTAAAGAGCGGCATGTTAAGCAATAATGAAATTTATGAACTTACTTTGAGAAATGAATTTCGACCAACTCATGCAAAATCCGTTTTAGACGAACTCATTAAAGCTAAGATAATTGATACTTGCAATGAAAAAGGAGAGCATATTAGCAACATTGGCGCATATTATCTAGACTACAATCATTTTAAGAACAACGATAATAAAATTTATTTTAAACTATTATAGACATGGCATCTTCAAGCATCGAATGGACAGAAATGACATGGAATCCAACAACTGGATGCGATAAGATTTCAGCAGGTTGTAAGTATTGTTATGCTGAAGTAATGTCGAAGAGGCTTTTGGCGATGGGTATCGATAAATATTCCAATGGTTTTGAGTTAACATTACATGAAAATGCATTACACATTCCTTATTCTTGGAGGAGTCCAAAAATCGTTTTTGTTAACTCAATGAGCGACTTATTTCACAAAGATGTACCTCTTGATTTTATCAAGAAAGTATTTCATGTAATGAATGACAATCCTCAGCATGTATTCCAAGTTTTGACAAAGAGATCTGACGTTCTATTAAAATATCATAAAGAATTAAGATGGACTCATAATATCTGGATGGGTGTGTCTGTTGAGGACAATAGAGTTATTCACCGAATAAATGATCTTAGAAAAACTAATGCTAAAGTTAAATTTTTATCTTGCGAACCCTTAATCGGCGAATTACTAAATCTTGATTTACGAAACATTGATTGGGTTATTGTTGGCGGTGAAAGTGGCCGAAAACCCAGACCAATGGACCCGGAATGGGTTTTGAGTCTTCAAGATCAATGCAAAAATTTTAAAGTATCGTTTTTCTTTAAGCAGTGGGGAGGCACTAACAAAAAGAAAAGTGGAAGTTTAATTGACGGAAAAAAATACTTTGAATTCCCTCCACAGTATTATCAACACCTGGAGGAAATTGAATTATTGGGAGTTAAGAAAATACACGATTAGATTTATAATATGTTACTCGGACGATAATAAATTTATTTCATCTCACATTTTCAATAAATATTGCTATCATTCTTAAGACTCAGACCCGATGTAGGGAACCATTATTTGCAATGGAGTGTTTCCGGAAATGCTCACTCTTCCATTTTTCAAAAACAGATTCGGTATATCCCTTTTCATCGACAGCCTTGTCGGCTTCTCTGATTACTTTATCAGACAGATATGCAGACAATAATGATCTGATTTCTTTCAGGTCCTCTTCGGACTGATTATGACTGAAGAGCTTCAGTATTTCTAATTGAATATCGTTCAAAGCTGAAGGCATTGCATTCATTTTCACAAATTTAGATAAATATTCCATAGTTATAACAGTCAGGATATCCTTTGAATGTGCCTAATAAATTACATTTACCCTTTCATCCCCATATGACATTCTTAACCCTATCCAATATCACTAAACGCGAAGGAAAAGAAGCTGTGTTGAAAAACATCAGCTTCACCCAACAACAATCTAAAAAAACCGCCATCGCCGGTGAAACAGGTTCGGGGAAAAGCACATTGCTCAAGATCATTGGAGGACTCATACAACCAAATGATGGAGAAGTGCTGTTTGAAAACAAACACGTAGAAGGCCCGAACGAACGATTAATACCCGGCCATCCGCATATAGCCTATTTATCACAACACTTCGAACTGCGCAACAATTACCGCGTGGAAGAAATTTTGGAGTATGCTAATATTCTTTCCGGCACACAGGCGGAAGACCTGTATGATGTTTGCAGGATCAGCCATTTATTAAAACGAAAGACAGATCAGCTCTCCGGCGGCGAACGTCAGCGCATTGCATTGGCAAGACTGCTTACTACTTCTCCCCGGCTTTTATTGCTGGATGAACCATTCTCTAACCTCGACATCGCACACAAAAATGTTTTGAAATCAGTAATAGCAGATATCGGCCAAAAGCTGAACATTACCTGCCTGCTGGTTTCGCATGAACCGTACGACGTTCTCTCCTGGGCAGATGAGATCATCGTTTTGAAAGACGGCGAAATAGTACAGACAGGCACGCCGGATAAAATATACCGCCATCCCGTAAACGCGTATGTTGCGGGCCTTTTCGGTAAATACAACCTCATTCATCCCATCAATGCTCCGCTTTTTTCGTCGTTAAACGGCAATGCCGGGAACAATAAAAGCATTTTTATCCGCCCCGAAAACCTAAAAATAAATAGCGGGGAAAATGGCCTTAAAGCAGATGTTTCATCGGTCCGGTTTGCAGGCATATTCTATGAATTGGAAGTGGTTCTGCCGGATAACCAAATGATAATCATCAAAACCGGGCACAGGAATATTGCAGCCGGCGACACCGTTTATATTTCATTCAACCCGGAAGATACCTGGTATTTATAGCGGCCAGTAATATTCTCTTTATCGAAAAATGTGAGAAACCTGCTTATGTTTTTTCGATTTTTTTCCTTTTCTTACAGCCCTAAAACCAAAACTAATGGACCAAACTACCCCTAACGTCCTCCAGGACTTTGAACATGAGATTAATCTTGAGCCGGTTTCTACAGGTTCGAGGTTTGTGAATTACCTTATCGATGTTATCGTTTTTTATGCGATTGCTTTTGGTGTAGGACTTGTTATCGGCGCTGTGATGTATTCTTCGGATACTGATTTTGACCCGGACACAATGACCTCATCTATGGGACTTCAGTACCTCATCTCCTTTGTACTGTTCCTTGCTTATTATACATTTTTTGAAACAGTTACCAAAGGCAGGACCGTTGGTAAAATGGTGACAGGATCTGTAGCAGTAAAAGAAGATGGCAGCCAACTCACCGCTAAAGACGCGTTCCTCCGCAGCCTTTGCCGCCTGATCCCTTTCGAGCCGTTCAGCGCCTTATTCGGACGCCCATGGCACGATAGCATCACCAAGACAATGGTTGTTAAGAAGCAGAAATAAGCCGGCTATCTGGCCGCAGCTATCTGGCCGCTAAATACGTTCTATACCTATCGGACCGCCTAAAGCGGCCTGATAGCTAAAAGCTTGCAGTCCTCCGGAACTGCATTTTTTTTGCGGGTCGGTCGCGCAGCCATCAGGCCGCTGTGAGTTAAAACAATTTTGGCGTTGATGTTAGCGGCCAGATGGCTATAATTCCAACCCGTTGATAAAAAATCCCAGTTGCTCAAAAGGATTTGCTGATTCCTTGAACGATTCCTTTATATCTATTTCTTCCAGTATCAGCTTCACCTTCCTGGTGTCTTTGAATGGTTCACTGGCTTCCTGGAAATGAAGTCCCGTCAATTTTTCAATGGTGGCCACATTCACCTGGTAAGTATCCGCACCGTCAAACTCCATGAACAAACGGTCTTCATCGGTTATCGCTTCCTTTCCTTCTTCCACCACAATCCCGTTTTCGAACAATAAAGTAGACTGGCTCATCATAAATCCTACTCTTGTAAGCTCTCCATTCTTCTTGCGAAACATAACTACTTTCCAGAACAAAAGCGGTATGCGCACTCTTTCACCACGCACTTCAGTTACAAAGAAAGGATCGTCCTTGCGCAGCACAGGCCCTGTGAATACGCAGATCCTGAGATCATTCTCCCGCGTTTCCGTGTGCAGGATGTAATCTTCCAGGCTTCTCCAGATTTTCTGGTTTAGATTGGCGTGCTGCGGAACTGCATTGGTGTAATAAAAAGTGGAGTCGGCCGCCTTGCTGGCAATGGCTACTGAATCACCCCACTGCACATCTTCGCGCTTGGTCATGTGGCCTTTATCGAAATCGCTCATTTCTGCGCGGTAAAGCTGCGGTCCCCACTGATGCTCAGTTGCTATTCTATCATCTTCCCGCCAATTGTCTTTACGCGGAGCTTTCTTAAAAAGATCTCCATCGATATTGCTTGCCGTGAAGAATGGAAATCCCCGCGAGGCGCTGATCATTAAACTATAGTTTACATAATCTGCAAGGCCTGTTTCAGACCCGTCAACAGGCGCTACGTCGTCCTGCAGACTTTCTTTTAATTCCGGGAGTTGTACTTCCACGTCGAGAAAGCTGGGCTTGTAGCCAAATAAAAAACTTTGCTTTGCCATGATAATCTGATTTAAAATATGTCGATAAAATGATTTACGCCTAAGCGTTTTCTGTCTTGCTTTGTAAGGGTGGGATACAAACTGCGGAAATAAGAACTCTTTCTTTCACGGTCCGTTAAAAAAATAAGACCGGGATTTCCTGCATCATCGTAAACATTGATAATATACCTATTAAAA
Source organism: Chitinophagaceae bacterium (assembly GCA_049689695.1). Classification (GTDB taxonomy): domain Bacteria; phylum Bacteroidota; class Bacteroidia; order Chitinophagales; family Chitinophagaceae; genus DASPKM01. Next base: position 12,035 of record JBAVMD010000295.1, read on the forward strand.
AAATCACCGATCCTCCAGAGACCTTTCGACTGATATTTAACTGCTGCCGTGGTAAGGTCAACCACTTTTAAAAAACCATCGTTGATGCCGTTTCTCACCTGGTAAGCCAGCAAGTCGCCTGAGGAACTGAAACGCAACACTTCATTCCCTATTTTCATGCGCCCATACATATCCAGCACCATCGCAGAATCAAGGTGAAGAGAATCAGTAAACACTACTTTGCCCGTTTGCCGGTCAAAAACTCTCAGCAGTCCCGACGATTTCAGCCAGCAATAGAATTTTCCATCGGGTGAATAAGAAGATAGTTCGGGCACCTGTCTCATGTCTTTTAATGCGATCGTTATCTCCTGCAGGTCTTTATCATAATACATGATCCTTCCACCCCCATCCAGCCAGCGTGCACGGAACGAAGAACCTTCCTGCAAACGGCGCCTGCTTCGATTGGTATTATTATAATCACGCAAAGTGTCTGTACGATTTGTTTCGAGATCTAAAACAACCAATTCATACGCGCGATTGTAGAACAGGCATTTTTTAAGATCAGGAGAAAAATCGGGAAAGCCAACCATTCTCGTTCTCAAACCACTCCCACCCTTTGAGAAATTTTCAAACGGGATCAAGATCAGGCTGTCTGCTTTCTGGTAGCAAACTGAATTGCCATCCGCATAAAAATAGGCAGCATCCATCTGCGGTTCCGAATATACCCTAAAAGGAAGTTCCGCAGGCTTCTCAATATTCCATACAGTGAATGTGTCCTTTTTATGAATGGCTACAAATTTTTTGTCCGTTGACACTTTCATTCGTGATACAATGAAGTCAGAATAAAATTCACTGTCTTCGATCTTTCTTATACGCAGACGCACTTTGCTGCGGGCATCAAGATTGTACAGGTAAGCTTCACCTGCCGTATCAATGTACCCGATAATATCGGCGCCTCTCAGGAAGTTCATTTTATAATCAGTTTCACGATCGGCATTCCTGCTGCGCTGGTCTTTATCGGCTACTGCTCCAACGGCTTCCTTGATGGTGAATGTGGTATCTGCCTGCACATCATAGATCATAAGCCTTCCTTCGTAAGTACGGTAACCGATGTATCGTTTACTGTCTGACACCTCCATGTTGAAAGCATTCTCGAGTGTTTTAACTTCCAGCTTTCCGCCGTTGCCGGGAATCTTCCATACATGAATGGTATTGTCGTTCTCATGAACAGCCAGTTGCCAATCGGTCAGATTGACCATCTTTTTTCCGCCGGAGATGTCGAAGAAAAAAAGCGTGTCCAGTTGTTTTTGAATGCTATCTTTTTTTGCGGCGCTTACCAGGGTACGATCCGTAAAATCATCCCAGATATTATATGCCACGTAATGATTATTCTGCTGGTAATAAGCTTCGGCAAGCTGCAGGTTGTTTGCATTTAACGAACGGTATACTTTGCTGCCCAGTATAATTGCGGCCACTAGCGACAGTATGCTTATGATGGACAGCACGGAAAAAAATATTACATACCTGCGCTGCCTCCGCGTTTTTACATCTCTTGCAAATCTGGCCACTGATTTAACCAGCGTGTCGTGGCTTAGCTCGTAGGTCTTCCCGAGATGCGTATATTCTTCTTTTATCAGCCGGGCTTCTATCATTTTTCCCACCAGGTATTCCTTTCCTTTGAGGTGCTCCTTCATCTGGTTCTCTGTGAGGCTGGCTCTGGCCCCGCCGGACACCAGGCGCTCTTCTATCAATCTTTTGCAAACAGCAATATCTTTTGAACTGCCAACGGTTTTTAGCTGGTCTTCGTAAAAACCATCCAGTATATTCTGTACGTCAACATCGGGATTGATAAAATTTTTATCTACAATAATGGTCTTTTTCTTTATGGCCTGCAATGCCACTTTCCGCTCAATGAAAGAACAAACTTTCTGCAGTTGTGATCCATCGATCCCTTTATCGTTTACTGATAAGCTCTCATCTGCCGGCGCTGATGCTGTAGCCGGAGCAGCAATGGCCGCAAACATTTTTTCTTCAGGTTCATTCCCCGTTAAGCGAATTAATATCTTATCAAGTATTTGTTTGTCGAAGCTAAACCGGGGCGACCTGAAATCTCCTTCCAGCGACGCAGGCTCCTCCATGGCCTGCCTTGCATTGTCAATTGCCAGGGCCGAAAGCTTGTACCTGTTTTTTAAAATAAGCGGGATATATTTCCGCAGCGAATCCAGCTCTGATAATTTATCGTCTCTTATAGCAATGATGCATTTTACAACAGGCTGCTTTGCCCATTCCATCATCTGCGGAGTTCGTTCAGACAATTTAAACCCGCGCAGCCATTGGCTGATGCGGTTAGGACAAAGGTTGTGAAGCACTTCGCACAACTGCAACATAAATTCATGACGTTCGTGCTCCGGAAAGTTGAAAAATTCTTCAAACTGGTCAAATACCAATACCGGTGTTTGCTTTATCTCACCCTTTGGCTTTCCAAAAAATCTGAAGCCGGTACCGCCACCATCAACACCTTCAGATGCAGCGGCAACAGCGGCTTCTTCCTGCATTACAGGTTGTGCCTGCACAACAACAGAAGGGAGCTGGATCACTTTAATATATTCCCAGAGTTTCGGTTCGTCTTTATTGAAAAGAATATCTTGTTTGCTGATGCGGATCACATCTTCTTTATCCTCCGAACGCTGCTCTAAGGTGTCGAACAATATCCGCAGGGGCGTTCTTCTTACCTGCGGTTCTGCAGGCTTGTCTTTATCGTATTCAACGGTATATTGGAAACGAACTTTTACAGGATGATATCCATTCGCTCTTAACAAAGGGAAAAGTCCTGCATGAAGAAGAGACGATTTACCTGCGCCCGATTTTGCAAACAGCACAATGGTTTGCTCTGCAACAGTGAAATTGTAGATCTCCGCTTTTTCTTTGTCTCTTCCAAAGAAAAGCTTGCCTTGTAGTTCATTGAACGGCGCCAATCCGGGATACCGGCTTTTTTTGTCGTTGTCGCTCATGCTCACGGGTTATTCCCCTGAAGTAAATTCTTCAGGTCTGATAAAAAACTTCTGATATCGTCATTCACAAAAAACATCTTGAATTCCTGTTCAAAAAATTCACGGTTGTAAATGCTAATGCTCGACTTTTCGCTGAGGTTGTCAGCTCTCTGTGCAGATTGATCGACCCCGCATGAAATGGAAGCATACTGCACTTTTTTGATCTTGAACAATTGAAACAAAATTTTAAAATACCATTGCTCAAAGTCGAAGCCAAGGAAAAAATAATTCTCCTGGTCTTCCAGTTCGCGAAGCACATCGGGGTCCAGCCGCGGATTTCCCAGTATTACACTGTTGATGAAATTGAGGAACTGGCTTTCTGTATATAAAATTGAATTTTCATGAGTGAAGATGCCAAAGATGTTGTACTGAAGCACCTTGGGTACTGCGGCGCTATTTCCATTTCCTGCAGAAGCCGAAGCCCCGGCCTCGGTTGTGCCGGATAGGGCGGAATTAGAAATATCGTAAACCTTAAGGCGGCAGGAATTGTTGTTGATCGCATTAAGCTTGGTACAAAGCAGGTCATCAGGGTTAGCATTGATGATGAGGCGCAGCGGAAGCTTTGCAAGCTCGTTGTAGACAGCGTCATCGATAAGGCCCTGGCCGAGGTATGTTTTATAGTAGTCGGCCGCAATTGCAGCAACTTCACCGGGCGCAGATTTAGGATCGTCTGCATAACACTGTGCCAGGTAACTTATATTGTCTGCAAGATTTGCATCATAATAAATAAAAGCATTCTTCATTGTTTCTTCCAGCTCCCGGCACATGATGTCGTTGAAGGAATTAGTGGTATTGTTGTTTCGCACCTGCAAAATATCCGGCCCGAGGAAAACAACACATTTGCCTTTTTTGAAAGCTTCTGCTAATTTCTTCAGCCGCAACTGCCTGCTGGAAAGAATTTCATCGTGATAAAAATTATACACTTCATTTTCGGCATCGTCTTTCAATGCCGCCTTTAGCAAAGCGATTGCAGTATCCTGCTTACCCAATGCAATGGCAAGTATGTCTTCCCACCACTCCCATGGGGAAAGGTTGAACCTGATCTTAAGCACAGGCACATTTGCATTCTGGCAATAGCGTTTTGCCGTTACGTCGCTGGCCACTTTAGCGGACAGTTCTTTTCGCAACCGGAAAAAATGTTTTTGCGACAGCAACATTGAACTATTTCAGTTTATTGGTCTCGATAAAATCTTTTACTTTTTTGATATTGGTGCCCTGGTTGCGACGTACGGATTGCTGAGTTTTAGGATCAACTATCCAGCCACCGCTGTGGTGCAGGGCCACTACTTCCCAATCACTGTTCATTACCGGTGAACCTGATGAACCTGAATCTGTATCGGTCATGTACTGCACAATATCATCATCCGCATACATCACCAGGTTGTTATAAATACCAATCTGTTTGGGACCTCCCAACGGATGCTGAATGATGTTTACAAAGTCCTGCTCGCGCACACCTGCAGAAGAAAGCTCCAGGAAACCATAGCCATCAATATCATTTTCTTTGATCTTCACCAGTGTCCAGTCTTCATCAACATTGGTATAGAACATGGGTTGCCCAGCGGTTCCGGGATCGAGGGAAGCAACCCGCTCCGGCTTTATTTCTGAGATCGTTTTCTGGAACGTTTTCATCCCTTTCGGGAACTGGTACCCAAACTGTATGGCCGCTTTTGCAGCGGTTTGCGCATCGGGCAGCACATGGTTATTAG
>JBAVMD010000296.1:0-2531 GCA_049689695.1 Chitinophagaceae bacterium
AATTATCCCTATTAAGCAGGCTCCTTACTTGTATAAATTGAACGTTGATGTTATATTTAAGGGATAGCAATGCAATTTCTGGTTTGGATAAATAATAATTATTTTCGGTAATACCTTTGTTGAAAGAGATTATCGACAGTTCGCGCAACATGGGCAACAGATTTGCTTTATGTAACTTTTTTGATTCCTCGGAATGTATCTTGCTAACATCCCGTTCAATCCAGCTATCAATAAGCGTTTTATATATACCAAGCGAATATCCGTAATCATCCGTCAATGTAGACTTATCAATAAGATATTCAATATTTTTAAGAAGGAATGGTCGAACCATTAAATTAATAGCCGCGAGTACTATTTTCGATGCCCGCCTACGTTTAAATATTTGGATCGTGTATCGTTTTCTCAAATACCTAAAAACCTCTTTTTTGCTAAAAGGTGATACATAATATTTATCGTATCCGTCGAATCCGGATGTGATTTTCGGAAATGGAGTGCGAAACGGCTCTGATGCTTCGCTTTCAAAAAATTGTGTCCTACATGAGATTACAACTTTCCGGAATTTGTAAAAACAATCAGCTAATTCGTTAAACGTTCGTCCCTGGACGTTATTAATTGTTAATTCGTCCAGCCCATCTACGAATAATATGGTGAAGTGTGCAGATTCCAAAAGCTTTTCTAATTCTGAAATAGAATTAGGATGCCCCAACGGAATGTATTTTACTTTGTATTTCCTATATAATCGGTTTTGGTATTTCCTAAACAGATTTATTAAAAAAGTGGTTTTGCCCAGGCCTGATTCTCCCAGAATAAAATAGTACTTGCTATTACCACTTACTAGAAGCTTACGATAAAATTGTTTAAAGGAAGTCGTATTTCTCTTGTTAATCACTTTCATTACGTCCAACAGTTCGCCAAAATCGCTAGGTGTTCGTTCTAGTAACCGTGTAGCTACATAGTTCTTATTTAGTTCTTTTACTACCTTATGATCACCAAAAGGATGTAAATCCCTGTCCAAATCCCGATTCCTAAGTATCTGCCAAAAATAGCTGGCAATGCTCCAGAGTAGTTTAAAAAAGCTCAAAAAAACCATCCCAAGCGATAGAATTAAAGGAACCTTCGAAGTCCAAGGTGGTAGCTCGTTTTCTTTAGCCAATTCCTCAAAGAAATCTTTTAGTTTGTCAAATAAATCAATAAGAGTGTCCATTTTTTACGATCATCGTTGAATTTCTGTTGATTAATTCATTGAGATGAGCAGGGATATCAAGTTCATAGGGATAGAAATTGAAAGCATGGTCAATGTTTAGCTCATAGCAGATATGATTATCCTTATGCCTGCGGTTGTTAACAGTATAATTTTGCATCACTTTAATAATGGAAGCATGTAGAACGTTATTACTTTTTAACCAATTTCTGCATAGAGTTGCGAGTTTGGAATTATCGGATGCTATGATGATTTTTAAGAAAGCTATACCCAGCTTTTCATGCGGCGAGAAGTATGCACTGAATGATTGCAACTCAGAAAGCAACCGCTTGTAAATATTTGCTCGCATATTTGATCGGCAACCCCGATGTATCGCATTAATTAGCAAATAAAATAACTCTGTTGGTTCGTCATGCAAAAGTATCGCATACACGAATGGGTAACAGTTTATTTCTACGCAATATCGCATGAATTCAAAATTCAGTCGTTGATTAACAATAAACTGAGCTGCACATAGTTCTTTTGTAAATGTGTCTGCAAATCGCCAGTCACTATCGTCAAACCGTACAACTAGATTTGCTTCTAACCAATAGTCACATCGGAAATTATAGGGAAAGCTGTTTACTTTTTCAACAAAAGTTGTTATAAAGCCTACATATATTAACTCTTCGCGATATTGCTTAGAAATGCCATCTTCTAAGCTAGTTTTTAATTTGTGTATGATTTGTTTGGGAGTGATGCTAATTGCTTCCTCTGCTTTTAAATGTTTATTTTTTATTAAATAAATGATTTGCTCAAACTTCCCTGGCGTGTGACATAATGAACTTTCACTGATTGCAATCTTGAAACTAGAGTATTCTTTGTTGATTAAATTGCGGTCTAATATTGCCATGCGCTGAGCTGTAGTAAGCTGGCTTGGCGTCAATTCAATAAAGTATGCTTTATCCACTGAAATAAAGTGCGATCTGCAAGTAACTAATATCGCCGGAGGGGGAATTCGTTGTGCGAGTTCATTAATTTGTTTCTCAACAAGAACCTTTAAGTCTGGAATTATTTCGTCAAATCCATCAATCAATAAGACTATTTCGCTATTGGACAGAAAGTCCGCAAGTAGTATATCGAGAGAAATATCTTGAAAGTGGTGTGTTATTTGTTGCTTAGCGTTAATGTGCATGCCATATACCTCTCCAGATCGGTTCATAACAACTTTGTAATGTCCAGTATCAGCTAAATCAATTATTTTGGTTGTAAAATCCAATCCAAAAACGGTTGCTAAAGCAGCAAAAATATCGTTATTCTTTTCAATCTGTCCCGCTGACACAAGTAAAGG
>JBAVMD010000297.1:0-4263 GCA_049689695.1 Chitinophagaceae bacterium
ATCGTGCACAACCCCGGCTTTTATTCACCCTCTGCAAACGGATCGCTTGTTTACCTCAATTGCGAGCCTGATCTTTCTGTAGTACAGAACAAAGTAACTGCGGCAGGAGGCAAAATTTTAATGGAAAAGAAACCAGTTGCGCCTGACCAGCAACTTGGATACTGGGCTTTGATAGAAGATACAGAGGGCAATCGCGTTGCGCTGCACTCAATGAATTAAACTAACTTTAAGCAGGCACCATAACCCGGTGCCTGTTTTCATGTTGCACCGATCTACCATACAGCTGCTGCGTTTTCATTTCTCCATTTTTTTATTGCCTGTTTACCTTTTTGCAATGAGCCAGGTGCCCCAGGTCAACTGGCAGCATGCATTGCTGGTATTTATTATCCTGCATCTGCTGGTGTATCCATCCAGCAACGGATATAATTCGTATATGGACAGGGACACCACTCCCATAGGCGGCGTGGAAAAACCTTTGCAGCCTACGCGTCAACTGTTTTATGTTTCTATTGCAATGGATGTTGTGGCCACGGCACTCGCCCTGCTTATCAGTATTTATTTTGCAGCCGGCATATTATTGTACATTCTGGCATCGAGGGCATACAGCTATCGGGGCATCAGGCTCAAAAAATATCCGGTGGCTGGTTACCTGGTCGTAGTAATCTTTCAGGGTGCGCTTGTTTTTGTACTTGCATATCATGGAAGCAGCCGCGACCTCAGTTTTAACGTACCGCTGTGGGGAGTTGTGGCAGCGGCCAGCCTGATAGGCGGATATTACCCGCTTACGCAGATTTACCAGCATGCAGATGATAAGGCAGATGGTGTTACTACCATAAGCTACGTGCTGGGAAAAAGGGGAACTTTTGTTTTTTGTGCGGTAGTATTTACCATTTCAACCTTTTGCATGTTCCTCTTGTTTAAAGAAAAGAACGACCTGAAACCGTTTTACCTTTTCATTATTTGCATGGGGCCAATGGTATGGTTTTTTCTGCAATGGATGAAGAAAGTATGGCGGAATGAGCAGCAGGCTAATTTCAGGAACAGCCTCGTTATGAATGTTCTGGCGGCTGCATGTACTACGGTTTGTTTCCTCATCATGATCATAAACAAATTTGTTTGAGCAAGATCGCTTCTATAGGCACGGCAGTTCCGGCGCACCGCCACGAACAAAGCAGGATACTTGAATTTATGCAGCAGGTATATGCATCTGATGCAACAGAAAACCGCAAGCTCCGGTTCTTGTATGGCCATAGCGGCATCAATACCCGGTATTCAGTTATCCGCGATTACAGCAGGCCTTCCACAGAATGGAAATTTTATCCGCAGAGTGAAAACCTTGAGCCTTTCCCTTCACTGGAACAGCGTATGGCATGGTTCAATAAATATGCAGCGCCGCTTTCAGTTGATGCTATCCGCAATTGCATGGATGGTAAAATGCATGATCAAGACATTACACACCTGATAACCGTCAGTTGCACCGGCATGAGCGCGCCGGGCCTCGACCTGCAGGTGATGGAATTGATGGACCTGCCTAAAAACATTTATCGCACCTCCGTAAATTTCATGGGCTGCTATGCAGCCATTCATGCATTGAAAATGGCCGATGCAATCTGCAAAACAGAAAAGCAGGCAAGGGTAATGATCGTATGCACTGAGCTGTGTACGCTGCATTTTCAACGCGAAGCTACGCAGGACAATATTGCTTCGAGCCTGCTGTTTGGCGATGGAAGTGCCGCTGCATTGGTAGTGGCAGATGAAAATCCGGTGAAAGGCCTGCGGCTCGAAAATTTTTATGCGGAAGTGGTTGCCAAAGGCAAAAAAGATATGGCGTGGGAATTATCAGGCAGCGGTTTTTTAATGACGCTCAGCGGTTACATTCCTGATCTGCTCGAAGAAGATTTTGAGCCGCTGGTGGAAAGGGCCCTGAAGCATGCAGGCGCGGTAAAAAAAGAAATTACACACTGGTGCGTGCATCCCGGGGGCAAACGCATACTGGAAGCCATTCACAAAGGCCTGCAGTTGCAGAACGGAGAGCTCGGCGCTTCGTACGATGTGCTGAAAAATTTTGGCAACATGTCATCTCCCACTATTCTCTTTGTATTGAAAGAGATCATGCAGCCTGTTTTACATAGCCGTAATGAACATACGCAAAAGGTTTTTGGCGCTGCATTCGGCCCTGGCCTTACAATGGAAACTTTTGTAGCTTCATATTGATGCCTTCTTTTACTACCCGCTCATACCAGGCTGAGTTGCTCGATGATAAAGAGGTTCCCTTTGAGGATATCAGGCGCAACATGGAAGAGCTGGATACCATCAACACCTGGCTGGGCGGACATGCCATTACCATTGCAGGGCTTAAAAAAATATTGCAGCGTGGCAACCTGCTGCAACCGCAGAACAGGTTAAGCACAATTACCATCTGCGAGATAGGATGCGGCGGCGGCAATAACCTGATTGCCATCGACAAATGGCTGAAGAAAAAAAAGCTCAAAGCCTCTTATATTGGGATCGATATCAATCCCCATTGCCTTGCGCATGCAAAGGCCACTGCCGGGCTTGCACATGCGCAGTGGATCACGGCTGATTATAAAGAAGTTCAGTTTGACGATCAGCCCCACATCATATTCAGCTCCTTGTTCTGCCATCATTTTAAAGATGATGAGCTGGTAACGATGCTGCAATGGATGGAACAAAATACCAGCCTTGGCTTTTTTATAAACGACCTGCAAAGAAATCCCATCGCCTATCACTCCATCAGGCTGCTCACACGGCTTTTTTCACGTTCCTATTTAGTGAAGAATGATGCTCCTTTATCTGTACTGAGAGGATTTTCCTCAAAAGAATTAAAGGGGTTGATGCAGCGCGCCGGGCTATTACACTGCTCTATTGAATGGAAATGGGCATTCAGATGGTTGCTAACGAATGTGAAAATGTGAAAATAACTCAATGGCTCAATGAAGAATTGTGGGATCGGCTGTTCATTTTCAAATTGAGCAATTTTCATATTTTCAAATTTACTTCATGTGAAAATGTGAAAATAGCTCAATGGCTCAATGAAGAATCAATTGAAATTTGTGGTGTTTTCATTTTCAAATTGAGCAATTTTCATATTTTCAAATTTACTTCACATGAGTAATAATGGTTCATACGATGTAGCTGTCATAGGCGGAGGACTGGGAGGGCTTGCCCTCACCATTCTGCTGGCGCGCACAGGCTATAAGACCATACTCTTCGAAAAAGAACGATACCCTTTTCACCGGGTATGCGGAGAATACATCAGCCTGGAAAGCTGGAATTTCCTGGAAGAGCTGGGACTGCCGCTGAGTGATATGAACCTGCCCGTTATCAAACGGGTGCTGGTATCTTCGCCCAATGGTAAAAGCATTGAGCATGGCCTGTCACTGGGTGGCTTTGGCATCAGCAGGCATACCATTGATCAACAGTTATCACAGATCGCAAGGCATGCAGGTGCAGAAATTGCGGAAGGCGTAAAGATCACCGATGCTTTTTTTGATGGGGAACAGTTTACGCTTAAGGCTGATGCGCGTGCAGATAAAATGCGCTATCAAACCATTCATGCAATCATGACGGCAGGCAGCTTCGGAAAGCGCAGCAACCTGGATGTTAAATGGCATCGCCCCTTTGTACAACACAAACCGAATAAGCTGAACAATTATATCGGCGTGAAATATCATATTTATACCGATCACCCAACCGACCTCATAGCACTGCATAATTTCAGCAACGGCTATTGCGGTATTTCGCAGGTGGAAGACAATAAGTATTGCCTTTGCTATCTTACTACTGCAGAGAACCTGAAACAATGTAACAATTCGGTCCACGAAATGGAAAAAAAAATCCTCTATAAAAATCCATTTCTTAAAAAAATCTTTAATAGCTCCGATTTCATTTCCAATGAACCGGTGACCATCTCGCAGATCAGCTTCGAAAAGAAATCGCTTGTTGAAGACCATATTTTAATGGTGGGCGATGCGGCCGGCATGATCACACCTCTTTGCGGTAATGGCATGAGTATGGCCCTGCATGCCGGCAAGCTTGCATTCCTTGAAATGGATGCATTTTTTAAGAAAAAAGCAAGCAGGCCGGACATAGAATCAAGGTACGAAGGAAGCTGGAAAAAGCATTTTGCCGGACGGTTGCGGATCGGTAGATTTATACAGCGATTTTTTGGACATACCCTTCTATCCAACCTGCTGATCTCTTTTTTAAAACCTTTTCCGCGTGTTACGGGCTGGCTGATAA
>JBAVMD010000298.1:0-3517 GCA_049689695.1 Chitinophagaceae bacterium
GCCTCAGGCAGTTCAATCTTTCAGCACATCTTGAAGACCGGTACAAACTATCGATGGAAGAATATGAAAATACGTTTGAAGACAATGCAAATGTAAAGTTTGGTACCAAAAACTATACGATCGATAAAAGCCGGTTTCCTAAAGCTTTCAAACATGTAGAAGGCAAAAACAGGCTTGTTTTCTCAGGCATAAAAGAATTTCATAGAAAATACGAATGGGTATAACTAATAATAATTATAAAGCTATAAGAGTGGCCTGCCAGAGAGGGGCATTGACCCTGCAACTTTACAGGCCCGAAGCGAATAATAGTATAAATGCAACCCTGGCAGCTGAAATTAAAACGGTATTGACACAGGCGGAGACGGACGATGAAATTAAGGTTATCGTTATTGAGGGATTGCCGGATTATTTTTGTACAGGAATGGATCTTAAAGCTGTTAGTGATGGATCAGCAGATGCATTAACTGAAAATGATCCCAATGAATACTTCGACCTGCTGACACAATTTTCCAACTGTTCAAAGGTCATTATAGCTAAGGTAGAAGGGAAAGTAAATGCCGGCGGCATCGGCTTCGTAGCAGCCAGCGATATTGTAATAGCCGGGCCGCATGCAAGTTTTGGATTGTCAGAAGCTTTGTTTGGATTGTTGCCGGCTTGTATTATGCCATTTCTTATACGGCGTATCGGTTATCAAAAAGCATTATGGATGGGGCTCACCACGCAGAGCATTACAGCAAACAGGGCCTATGAAATAGGTCTTGCAGATGAGGTTAGCAGTAATATTGATGATGCTGTACGCCGAAACCTGTTGCGGTTGACAAGACTTGAGCCTGGCGTTATAAAAGACCTGAAAAATTACTTATCTGAATTATGGATCATAAATGAGCAAACAAAAAAAATTGCTGCAGACAAATTTACTTCAATGATCAGCTCTGAAACTGTTCAGAGCAATATTAAAAACTTTGTGCAGAACGGGAAATTCCCATGGGATAAGTAGGTACGTGCTGCCAGGCATTCCTATCTGCTGTGACCTCTTTTCAGGATCAACCTCCGTTTTCCGCACTTCAGTATGTTTTTATCACGCTTCGAGAAATTTCGACCACCATCGAACAATAATTTATCACAATATTATTGTCCATCTGCTAATAGATATCCTCTCCCAATGAAATTCCCGCCTAACCCGTGAAATCGCAGCCTTAACCCGTGAAAAAGTGAACCAAGGCTATTTTTCTTTCATTCAAAACTAACAAAATGAGAAAATTGCTGTATCTCTTCGTTTCAGCTATGCTCACGTGCGTGGTGGTGTTTGCACAGGACAGATCATTGGCCGGCCGCGTCACCGATGAAAAATCCCAACCGGTAGCAGGCGCGTCTATCGTCATTAAAAACACCAGGGTCGGCACTTCCACAGACGCCAATGGAAATTTCGCACTCACCGTTCCCTCCTCTGCAAAAACACTTGTTATTTCCGCAGTTGGGTTTGTTTTACGGGAAGTATCCATCAGCGGCCAATCAAGCGTAACGGTTTCGCTTACCCAGGATGCCAGTCTGATGGAAAATGTAGTGGTTACTGGCTATACCCGCGAAAAGCGCTCAAACTTTGCCGGCGCAGCTACTGTATTAAGCGGTAAAACAGTTGAAACTGTACCCGTAGGCTCATTCGACCAGGCATTGCAAGGCCGGGCTCCCGGTGTACTGGTCAATTCAGGCGGCGGACAACCGGGATCGAGTGCAAACATTCAGATCAGGGGACCACAATCCATTTCGGGTGCATTTGCTCAGCCCTTATTTGTAATTGACGGAGTGCCCATGCCCTCTTTTGATATGCAAACCATTAACCCAAACGATTTTGAATCGCTCACTGTTTTGAAAGATGCAAGCGCTTCGGCCCTTTATGGTGCAAGAGGTGGAGCGGGCGTAATTGTAATTACAACAAAAAAAGGCAAGGCAGGAGTAACAAATATTACTTTCCGCACCCAGGTAGGTTTTACACAAAAACCCGATTTTTCAAGGCTCAGGAAAATGAATTCTGCTGAAATACTGGAATACGAAGAAAGGCTTGGTTTAGCAACCGGAGCATCTAATAATCAATTCAGCGTTCCTGGCTGGGTGTATTCACCTTTGAATCCTGCAAATATCGCTCTGCCTGAAACTTCTCCTGCAGGTAATCCTTTTGGTGCAAGTAAAGCAAGGTACAAGTCCATTCTGGATAGTATCCGTGGAATAGACATGGATTATTCAGATGTGTTCTATCGTCAGGGTATCTCTCAAACGCATGAGTTGAACATGAGTGCCGGCAATGACAAAACAAGACTCTTCCTTTCAGGTCAGTTTTTTGATCAGCAGGGAATTGACAAAGGATCATCACTTACCAGATATACTGCAAGGTTCAATATTGAACATACCAATAATAAACTGACTGTAACCTGGAATACCCTTGTAGGTTTTTCAAAATCCAAATTGTCAGAAGGTGACTGGTTAGGAAACAGCGCCAGGAACCCATTCCAGATGACATTCAGAGCAAAGCCTTATGAAAATCCTTTCAAGGCAGATGGAACACCAAACTTTGGAGTAAGCACCTCACTGAACAATAAAGTTGTTGGTAACCTGCTGGAAGGTATTCAGAATTCTACCTGGAGACAACACCAGATCAAGGCTAACTCAGGGCTTACCATTCAATATCGTTTATCAGAACAGGTTACCTTTAGAAACACAGTTGGCCTTGATGTTTCATCAGACAACTTTACACGCTTTGTAGTTCCAAACTCTTATGTTGGAAGCTTGCAAACGTTCAACTCAGGTACATATCTCGATGCTTACAGGATCATCAGCCAGCTGGTGAACACAAGCAGTGTAATATATAATACCAGGTTTGGCGACAAACATGAACTGGAAGCAGGCGCATTCTATGAAGTAGTAAGAGGAAGACAAAAGGGTTTTGGTATGCAGATGTATAACCTTGACCCAAGATTGGGTGAAACAGGACAGAATGCTGCTGCGTTGGCACTGACTGCAGCCCAGTTGCCGTTTGCGCAACTTGCAAGCGGTGCTTCTTCGGGCTTTGGTATCCAGTCTTACTTTGCAACTGCAAGGTATTCTTTCGACAGCAAGTATATATTCACCGGAAACATCAGAAGGGATGGAACATCACGCATTGTCAACCCTGCAAACAAAGAAGTGACCTCATGGTCAGCAGGTGTTATCTGGAATGCATTGAAAGAACCATTCCTTGAGAACAACCGTTTCTTCTCTGATCTTAGATTAAGGGCATCTTACGGTATAGTTCCCAACATAGCAAGTATTCCAACCAATAACTATGCTATCAGGGCTATTTTCAATATCACAAACTTCCAGGGTCCGCAAGTTCCGTCTTACGGAGCTGCCACGTATCCCGGATCTACCACTCCCGGACAAAACCCTGCAACTTCAGGAAATCCTGAGCTGAAAATTGAAAGAGTGCAAAAAGCCAACCTCGGTGTGGATATGGCATTCTGGGCAAACAGGGCAAGGGTTACAA
>JBAVMD010000299.1:0-3134 GCA_049689695.1 Chitinophagaceae bacterium
GTGAAATGCAGTGAAAGTAAAACTTAGACTTGTTCAAATACGTGGAAGCTATACGCGTCTATAACAAGATATTCATCGTGCTCACCAACTTTATACGTTTTCTTAGACCAGTGATCGTAAAGGCTAACAGCGACATTACCGCGCTGATTAAATATCTGCCATGACACTTGTTGTTGGCCGCTGCTGAAATTGAAAATACAATACGCACGCTTTTCATTGATGGCCCGGAAAAAAACTGCTATATGCCTGTTAAAAGGAACAAGCCAGGTAAGATTGCTGTGATCAGCAAGAACAGGCAAATTTTTACGGATGCTCAGCAGTTCACGTGTAGCATTAAAAACGATCGCTTCAACAGTTTCTTCCTGGTCGATCCTTTTCATCTTTTCCCAATCGATGACCGGCCGGTGCATCCATCGGTTATCATAACTTTTTCCCGGATCGTTGAGATAGGAATAATCGTTGGTATAACCCACTTCATCGCCATAAAATAACATCGGAATGCCGCCTATAAAAAAACTTTGGGCCTGCATCAGTAAAATCTTGCTGATGGCAAGAGATGTTGCAGAAGGATCGTTTTCATTCAAAGCTTTTTCCAACCCGCATAAAGAAGCAAGCGAGCCGCTGATGCGCGCATCGCCCGTTTTGGGATTAGCCGAAAATAATGCACCCTTTGCAGTTGAACCAGGATAAGCGCCGGAATAATAATTCTTCAAAAAACTGCGGTGTTCAAAAGCATTAAAGCCTGCCTGCTCTATCATGTAATCTTCATAGCCCAATCCTATATCGTCGTGACATCTTGTATACGTTATCCAGGAAACACCATGAGGTTTCTTTAGCAACTCATGCTGTGCAGCCAACATCACTTTTGTTTCACCCGTAGCCAATGCATCCCACTGCAAGGCCATCTGTGTGGCATTGTAGGCAAAATCACATTCTCTTGCAGTATATGCACCTTCGCCGAAATACTTCAGGATCTCTTTCGGGGCTACTATTGCTTCACCCAGCAAAGCCATGCCGGGTGTTGCCACCTGCACGCATTGTTTAATGAGCCGTAAAATGGTGTGCGCCTGCGGCAGGTTCTGGCAGGTGGTGCCCAATTGTTTCCAGATAAATGCCGGTGCATCTATGCGCAATACATCTACGCCAAGGTTGGCATAAAAGAAAATGGTATCAAGCATTTCAATCAACACAAATGGGTTTGTGTAATTCAGGTCCCACTGGTAATTGTGAAAAACTGTCATCACCCATTTATTACATTGCGGCACAAAACTGAAATTGCCCGGAGCGCTTTCGGGAAAGATATCAGGCATTGTTTTATTGTACGCATCCGGCAATTCGCGATCGTCAAAAAAATAATAATAGTCCTGGTAATAGGGATGACCTTTTTTTGCCAGTTCAGCCCATTCATGTGCATCTGAAGTATGATTCAGCACAATGTCCAGCATCAGGTACATGTTCCGCCCGTGCATCAGTTGTTGCAGTGCACGCAAATCTTCTATTGTTCCAAAGCGCTTATTTATCTTCCTGAAATTGCTCACGGCATAGCCGCCATCGCTTGCATGTTCAGGGGTTTCAAACAAAGGCATCAGGTGTAAAAAATTAATGCCCAGCCTTTCAAAATAATCCAGCTTATTTTTAAGATCGTCAAGGCTTCCGCAGAAACGGTCCGTATAAAGGCTCATGCCGGCTATCTGGTTCGATAAGAACCAATGTTCTTCTTTTAGTTTTGCGTTGTCTCTTTCGTTTAAGGCAGCAGGCCTGTCGGCATATCCTTTAATGATGGTACGTATCAATAGATCAAATGCATCCTTTGCTTTTGGATGATCAGCATATATTTCGTTGTATAAGGATTGAATGGCAGCTGCATTGGCCATGAAACGCGTGTAGAATAAATTGTCCCGCGCTTCTATGTCGAGGCTTTTACGGATCTCTGTGTTGATATGTTGATGCAGCGTATAGTCGTACATACTTTAATTCAAATAATTTCGGTTGAACGTTCGCGCCACCTCAATGTGCTCCCGCGCCAACAGGGATCTCAAAGTCTGCAGGTGGCGCTGTTGGCTTAATGAGTATAGTTGCCAATGCGGCAAGCAGCAAAAATACACCGGCAAAGGAAATGGCTTTTCCAGGATCATTGTTGAGAAAATGTTTCAGCACAAACCCAAATGTGAGGTTCTGAATGATCATTGGTATCACGATCATCATATTGATAATGCCCATGTACACTCCGTACCGCTCTTTAGGTATATTGCCTACCACCAGCAGGTAAGGAATTCCCATCATGCTTGCCCATGCAATACCAAAGCCGGTCATGGGAGCAAACAGCAGGTATTTGTTCTCAATGTGCGGAAAGATCAACAATCCTATTCCTGCCATAACCAGGCAGGTAAGGTGAACACGCTTGGGACCATAGCGCCGCGCCATGCCTACGAGCACAAATGCAGAAAGAAACGTTACGATGTTATACCAGCCGTTCACAAGCCCGGCCCAACCCACAGCTTCTTCATACAATGTTCTGTTCTCAGCGGGAGTTGTTTTCCAAACGGATTGCGCAATGCTTTTTGATGCATTCTGCCAATAACAGAACAAAGCATACCATTGAAACAAATACACCAGGGCCAGTTGCCACATCACCACCGGCATGTGCCCTATGGCATGAAAGATCTCTTTAAAAGGTCCAAGCACTCCGCCTTTGTTTGCTTTAAGCGCCGCAAGCTCTTCATCGGTCGGTGGAATTTCAGGTGTTTTATAAATTGACCAGCCTACAGAAGCTATTGAACATACTGAGCCAAGAAAAAAAGATGCAAACACCCAGTAAGGAATGCTGCCATGCGTGCCATGTATGTATTTCTGGAAAATGAAGAGCGATACATTCGCCAGTGTTATTCCTAAGCCGGTAAAAAAACTCTGCGTGAGAAATCCTGTGGCATGTTGAGCGGGAGGCAACTTATCGGCTATAAATGCCCGGTAGGGTTCCATGGCCGTATTGTTGGCAGCATCCAGCACCCACAATAATCCGGCCGCCATCCATAACGTGCTGCTGAAAGGATACACAAATAAACAGAGACTGCAGAGAACAGCGCCTATAAAAAAATAGGGTTTGCGGCGCCCGAAACGTGGATGCCAGGTCTTAT
>JBAVMD010000300.1:0-4677 GCA_049689695.1 Chitinophagaceae bacterium
CGCCTGGCCTGCGCGGACCAATCGCATAATTGAGCTTAACGCCGCTTACTTTTTCAAATGCTTTGATGGCTTCTAAAACAGTAACACCATTGCCGGTGCCCAGGTTGAACACTTCGCACTTCTTCATTTGCTTTCTGGCAAGCAGATAGTCAACAGCCAACGTATGCGCATGAGCTATGTCGGAAACATGAATATAGTCGCGGATGCAGGAACCATCACGCGTAGCATAATCATCTCCATATACCATCATTTGCGGCAGTTTGCCGATAGCGGTTTGCGTAATGGCAGGCACCAGGTTGGCAGGCTTGCCGATAGGCAACTCTCCAATAAAGCCTGATGGATGCGCACCCACCGGGTTAAAATACCGCAGCAGCACACAATTGGGATCGTTCACCTTGGCAAATTCATTAATGATCTGCTCGCCCATCTGCTTGGTATAACCGTAAGGAGATTCAGCGGGCTTCGGTTGAGTGTATTCTGTTACAGGGATCTGATCAGGATTACCGTACACTGTGCATGAAGATGAAAAAACAAAATAGCCTATCTGGAATTCCTGCACACATTTGAGAAGGTTGATCAGCGAATTGAGGTTGTTCTCAAAATACATCAGCGGCTGCTCTACCGATTCACCCACGGCCTTATAGGCGGCAAAATGAATGATGGCGGAAATGTCTTCATTTTCCTGGAAAATAGCGAACGTATCGTCGAAATTGCAGAGGTCAACCTTATAGTTCTTTATCTTCTTCCCCGTAATCCTTTCTACTCCCTCCAAAATGCGTGGGTTAGAGCGACTGTTATTATCAACAGAAATCACATCAAAACCGTTTTCAACAAGGTCAACAATCGTATGAGAGCCGATATAACCGCATCCTCCTGTAACAAGAATTTTAGACATATTCTGGTCTGCTTATTTTATTTGGTTCATGAGGTATTGCCCGTAGCCGCTTTTCAGCAGGGGTTGGGCAAGCTTCGTTAATTGATCTTTATCTATAAAGCCTTTTCTATATGCAATTTCTTCGATGCATGCAATCTTGATGCCCTGCCGCTGCTCTATCACCTGTACAAATTGCGAAGCCTGCATCAGCGAATCGAAAGTGCCGGTATCCAGCCAGGCAGTGCCCCTGTCTAACACGGAAACTTTCAATTTGCCGGTGCGAAGATATTCTTTGTTCACGTCAGTTATTTCATATTCTCCCCTTGGGCTTGGTTGCAGGTTGCGTGCGATCTCCACTACCGTATTGTCGTAAAAATAAAGACCAGGTACTGCATAATTGCTCTTGGGTTTGGCGGGCTTTTCTTCAATGGAGATGGCCTTCTTCTGCTCATCAAACTCCACCACTCCATATCTTTCAGGGTCGCTCACATGATAAGCGTAAATGATACCGCCTTGCGGATCATTGTTCTTTTCCAGTTGCTCGCCCAGGCCGGAGCCATAAAAAATATTATCGCCCAGCACCAGCGCCACGCTATCGTTGCCTATAAAATCAGCACCAATTACAAAAGCCTGCGCCAGCCCATTCGGAACTGCCTGCTCGGCATACGAAAACTTCAGTCCCAGGTTGCTTCCATCACCCAGCAGCCGCCGGAATTGAGGAAGGTCGTAAGGAGTGGAAATGATGAGGATCTCCTGTATGCCCGCCAGCATCAGGGTAGAAAGCGGGTAATAGATCATGGGCTTATCATAAATAGGCATGATCTGTTTGCTGATGCCGAAAGTAATAGGGTGTAAGCGGGTGCCGGAGCCACCGGCCAGTATAATTCCTTTCATGCGGCAAAGTATATAAAAAAACATCAAATGTGAAAATGTGAAAATGACTCAATGGCTCAATGAGAAACTTCGTTGAGCCATTGAGCCATTTTCATATTTGCTAATTAGAACAAGCGAATGATGTAGTAAACGATGGCTGCCAGCAAGGCGCTGACCGGTATGGTGAGAATCCAGGCCCATAGCAGGCTGACCGTAACGCCCCAGCGTACCGCTGATAAACGCTTGGTGGCGCCTACTCCAATAATAGAACCCGTAATGGTATGCGTTGTACTTACGGGGATGCCCAGTTTTTCACTGATAAAAAGTGTCAGGGCGCCGGCAGTTTCTGCGCTTACGCCTTCCAGCGGCGTTACCTTGGTAATGCGTGTGCCCATGGTCTTAACGATCTTCCACCCGCCGCTCATGGTACCGATAGCAATGGCGGAGAAGCTTGCGATAGGCACCCACATATAATGATTAACGAATTCTCCAAAGCTCATTTCAACACCCCTGCTCTTTTCATAGAAAATAACGGCTGCTCCAATGATGCCCATTACTTTCTGTGCATCATTACCGCCATGCCCAAGGCTGAAAAGGGCAGACGATACCAGTTGCAGACGCCGGAACCAGCTGTCTGCACGGTACGGATTGGCCCGTTTCGATATATTGACAATAATGACGGTAATAATAAATGCTATGATCATACCCAGCAATGGCGCGGCAAAAATGAAAAGGAATGTAGGTATCACCTTCGCGTAATTAATAACATGAGTGCCGTGATCGCTTATACCTCCCGCATGGGCCAGTGCAGCGCCCATAAAACCTCCCAGCAGCGTGTGAGAAGAACTGGAAGGGATACCAAACCACCAGGTGAGCAGGTTCCAGGCAATGGCTGCAATAAGGCCGGCAAAGATCACATCAAGGTTGATGAAATCTTCATGCACGGATTTGGCGATCGTGTTGCCTATCTTGAATTCCCCGATAATATATTTTGAAAAGAAAAAGGCTGCAAAGTTGAAAATAGCCGCCCAGAGCACTGCCTGAAAAGGCGTAAGCACTTTGGTGGAAACGATGGTGGCAATGGAGTTGGCCGCATCGTGAAAGCCATTGATATAATCGAAGATCAGCGCAAGAATGATGATGATAACAAGAAAGGTCATAAACTAATTTGAAAATTGCTCAATTGCTCAATTGCGCAATTACTCAAAAGGATAGTTCTTCATTGAGCCATTGAGTAATTGTGCAATTTTCACATTATTATGAATACTTGATGATGATGGACTCTATCACATTTGCGGCATCCTCGCATTTATCAGTAACGATCTCCATTACCTGGTAGATCTCTCTTTTCTTAATTACTTCCTTGGCATCCGGCTCCGTATCGAACAGGCGATCGATAGACATGTCGAACACGTCATCTGCCTGGTTCTCGATGCTGTTCACTTTCACCAGCGCTTCGGTAAGCTGCCTCATGTTGCGGCGGTCCCTCAGCTCGAATATGGCATTGTGTATATGTTCGCAGCCCTGGTCTATCAGGTCTGCAAGCTTCTGAATGCCTGTATCGTTGGGATTTACCTTGTAGAAGTTTATTTTCTTGGCAGAAGCGAAAATGTAGTCGCAGATATCATCCAGCGCGCTGGCCAGGTAGTGAATATCCTCCCGGTCGAAAGGGGTGATGAAGTTCCTGCCAAGCTCGGTGAAAATGCGGTGGGTAAGCTCGTCGTTCACATGTTCAAGGTCCTCCACCCTCGAAATAAGCGAAGCTCTTTTATCAAAATCCGGCTCTGAAACAACCTGTTTCAACGTATTGCCCATCTTAAGCACATTGCCGGCCACCTCTTCGAAAAGGGTATAGAACACCCTATCCTTGGGCATGAAGATCTTCATTATGGAACTGAATGACATAGTCCGAATTTGCGCAAAAATAGAATTAATGCAGTTGCCGATGCCCGGCAAAAATCAGTTAATAATTTCTTAACATAGGAATGTGCTTACCTGTCTTTCATAAAGGTCACCCTGCCTATTTTTGCCCTTGTGCTGAAAAAATCAATATACAGGTTGCTTTTCCTGGCTACGTTTACCCTCTTTATTCAATCGGCCCGTTCCCAATTCCTGGTGGAAATGCTGGATACAACAAAAGATGAGCACAAGGGGCTGTACTATACATTAAAAAAACTGGACCATATCCGAATGAGCGGTTATATGCAGCCTCAGTTCCAGGTTGCAAGCGAAAAAGGCGCACGCAGTTATATAGGAGGCGATTTCCCCACCAATGTCAACAACCGCTTCATGTTGCGCCGTGGGCGCATACGTTTTGACTATGCAGGATTTACAGATAAAGGCGATCCTTCGCTGCAATTTGTTTTCCAGTTCGACGGCACGGAAAGAGGTGTGTTCATCCGGGACTTCTGGGGCCGCTATTATGAAAACAAACTCCATCTTTTTTCTTTTACGGTGGGCATGTTTGCGCGGCCTTTCGGGTACGAGCTGAATGTTTCTTCATCTGACAGGGAATCACCGGAACGTGGCCGCGTATCGCAGATACTGATGCGTACAGAGCGCGATCTTGGCGCTATGGTGACCTTTGAGCCAAGGACCAATAAAAACTGGATGCGGCATATTAAGATCGATGCCGGCTTGTTTAATGGTCAGGGATTAACCGCCCCCGGTGAATTTGATAGCTACAAAGATTTCATTGCGCGTGCAGGCGTTAAGCCTTTGCACCTTTCCAAAATGCTGCTGCTGTCTGCAAACATTTCTTTTTTCCAGGGTGGCTTCCTGCAGAATAATAAATATGTATATGAAACCGGTAAAGCCGGGGGCAATAGTTTATTTATAATAGATTCTTCTATATCTAATAATGGAAAGAAAGCTCCCCGGAATTACCGTGGTGCAGATGTGCAATTAAAATGGCAGCACGACTGGGGCAC
>JBAVMD010000301.1:0-16867 GCA_049689695.1 Chitinophagaceae bacterium
ACATAGGGATGCACGCAAGTAACAAAAGTAACTTTCTCATAATGCAAATAGTTGAACAGGGAAATTACTGATTGTTGCGGAAACAAAAAGAAAAGCACGGATTGAAAGAAGGATTTAAGGATTGCACGGATGGTACGCACAATAAAACTGAAGTATCATTCGCAAAGAATAAATGGCACTTGAGTATTACAGTGTGTCATCCGTGCAATCCTTAAATCCTTCTTTCAATCCGTGTTTTTCTTTCTTTATTTTTTGATCTCGATCTTCAGGGCCTGATTGGTGAAGGATACATTAACATGCAAAGTGCTTTCCTCTGCATCGAAGAAGAAAGTGTTCACGGTGGTTGAGGCAGTGGGAGTGCTTTTTAAAACAATGCCATTCAAAGAAACACCTGCTGGTTTCCTGTTAAACCCAGGAATGCCGAAACTGATGTTCCTGCTGGCGGGCCGCCCGGTAAATTTGCCGCCATTTGTTTTTAAGTTGATTGTAATAATCCCCGCAGCAGATTTTCCATTGAACTGCAACAGTTCAAATTGTTTTTTCGTAACAGGATTGTTTGTCTTTCCATCATCATCATACAAAGTATATGCTGTAGCTTTTGCAGAAGGCACATACAACACATTAAGCGCTTTTGTTGAATATTGTTCCAGGTTAGTAAGTCCGGTTACCATTGGAATAAATGCGCCTTCACGTGCAAACACAGGAATGTCTTCTATGCCCGCTTCTATGTTGATCCATTCCCCGCCATCTGTAAATGTTTTATTGAACAGATCAAACCACGTGCCTTTGGGCAGGTACAATTTTTTCTCCGCGCTGCCCTGGTCAAAAACCGGCGCCACCAGCAGTTGCTCTCCCCACATGTACTGGTTGTTTGCATCGTAATTTTCAAGCTCTGAAAAATGATAGAACATCGGGCGCATCAAAGGCCTTCCCTGCACATGCTGCTCGTACGCCAGTGAATAATTATAAGGCGCCAGGGCATACCTGCGCTCTATCATTTTTTTTACAATGCCTTTATATGGCTCGGGATAAAAGACTGGTTCCGATTCGATGTGCTTTACATTGGGATCAACATCGCCGAATGCCGTTCCGTGCGGACGGAACACCGGCGTGAAAACAGCAAACTGCAGCCACCTTGTATACAGCTCAGGATCTTTCTCGCCCATGGCAAAACCGCCTGCATCGGAATGAATGTATGGAATGCCGCTCAGGCTCATGCCCAGTAAAACAGGAAGTTGTGCTTTGAACCCGTTCCAGTTGCGATGCACATCACCCGTCCATGGAAATACGCAATAACGCTGGCTTCCTGCAAAACCTGCACGGTTGAGATGAAACAGCCGCGTATCGGGATATGCTTTTGCATATTTTTCAAACAGCATCTTGCTCCAGTAATGTCCATACAGGTTGTGCACTTCGTCTGCCGAAAACTTTCGTTTGAAACCGAGATCACTGAGGTTATGAAAAGTTTCCGCGGGATGTTTTTCGGGTTCTCCTAAATCGCCCCACCAGCCCGCAACGCCATTGGAGATCTGTTTCTGGTATTTTGTCCAGAACCAATCCTGCGCATCTTTTCGAAAAATATCTATGAGGCCACCTCTTCCGAAATAAAAATCTTTTAACGTATAAGGTTCTCCTGCGCTATCAACCGTATGGTATTTGCGCGAAGGTTCGTAATTGGGAGTGCTTTCGAGAATGAAAGGCTCTGTGATAAGAATGGTCTTAATATTTTCTTTCCCGAAATCGCCGATCATCTTTTTGGGATTAGGCCATTTTTCTTTATTCACCCAATCGAGATTACCCATTGTTTCTTTAATGCTGTCGCCAAACCAGAACAGATCGAAAATAATAGCATCCATCGGAAAGCCTTCGTTCTGCATGCGTGTGTATACATCGGTCACTTCCTGCTCGCTGCGATAACCGAAGCGGCTCATGAAATTGCCGAACACCCAGCGTGGAGGTATGGGCTGGCGACCAGTGAGCTTTGTATATCGTTGCAGGATTTCGTCAACATTCTTACCAGGGATCACGTAAAAATTCAGCTCACCTGATATAAAACCTGCTTCAAAAACATTTCCATCTGTTTTGCCAATATCTGCATAGCCTTTGGATGGATTGTCGAAGAAGATCCCGTAGCCTTTGGAAGAAATAAAAAAGGGAACAGAGAAATTAAGGTTATCTGCACCGTATTCATATCCATACCATGGATTGTTGTAAAGATTGAAACGATTTCCGCGGCGGTCTAACGGTAATGCACGTTCTCCGCCACCGAATATTTTTTCTCCGGGCAAAAGCCTGAAGCTAAAAGTATTGAATTCATCTTTCCTGCTTACGGTGTGTAAAACGGCGGTGGGTTGATTGTTTGCGTAAAACCAGAGCTCATCATCTCTTTTCGCCAGTTTAATTTCTGTGCTTAATTGAATAACCTGTTGCAGCCGTTCATGGCTTAGTACCATCTTTTGCAATACAGGTTGCAGGATCACCGCATTGGAAGTGAGTTCGTTTTTATTGTATTCTTTAGGTTGGAAATTTGTTTTGATAATGTTGCCGGGAAATACCTGGAATTGCCACGTGCCGCGTTCATCAGAATAACCGAAAGTTTTGGCACTGGCCGATTCGGTAAAATTTCTGAAGCCTACTCTTTGAGCAACAAGTACGGATGTAAGAAGAGATTGCATTATTGCAAGTAGAAAAAATATTTTCCTCATATGAATGCTTGTTGCATGAAATTAAGCGCTTTGCCAATTAAGGCAACAAACATTTATGAGCGATTAAAACGAATAAGAGCGCTGAAAATTGTATAGAAGAATAATCACGGATTGGAAGAAGGATTTAAGGATTACACGGATAAGCATCAATAAAAATTGAATTGGCATTTCGCTTAATTGACACGTTACGTAATCCGTGTAATCCTTAAATCCTTCTTTCAATCCGTGATTATTCCTCCATAAAATCGTCCAGCTCCCTACGCTGCTTCTTTGTAGGGCGCCCGATCTTACTCAGGCGTTTGCCTGTGTGAAAAGATGCTGCCTGAAATTGAGACTTGTCTGTTTCTTCCGGGCTGATATCAATATAATACTTTATTGCTTCGGCAAATGCCATGCGGTTGTGTAATAATGCTGTAACACGGATGCGCCATTTCTTCGCTTCGGTTTTCACTTCGTATTCATCGCCCACTGTTACCGCTTTTGCTGCTTTTACCGGTGCGCCATTCAACCTCACTTTACCGGTATCGCACGCAGCGGCTGCCAACGTGCGCGTTTTGAAAAGGCGGATAGCCCAGAGATATTTATCGATGCGGAGTTTTTCTTTTTCTGACATCGGTTAGGTCATTTGTCATTTGTCATTAGGTCATTGGGTCATTGGTCATTAAGTCATTAGTGACTTTAGATTTTGTAATGCCCTAATGACTTAATGACCCAATGACTAATGACTAATGACTTTCTCAACTCATTTCAGCAAAATACTTATGGAAATATGGAATAGTTTCAATTCCCTTATAAAAATTATTCAGCTCGAACTTTTCATTAGGTGAATGCAGGTTATCGCTGTCCAATCCAAATCCCATGAAAACGATCTTAATGCCAAGTTCTTTTTCGAGAATAGAACAGATAGGAATGCTTCCACCTCCGCGCACAGGTACCGGCTTCTTGCCAAACGTTGCTTCTATAGCTTTAGCCGCAGCCTGGTAGGCTTTTGAATCGATCGGCGTCATGTAAGGTTCGCCTCCATGCAATTCAAATGCATTTACCGTAACGGAAGAAGGAGCGATGCTTCGGAAATAATCCAACAGCATTTGCGTGATCTTATGCGAAGATTGATTTGGCACAAGACGCGCAGATATTTTTGCAGCAGCTTTTGAAGGCAGTACAGTTTTAGACCCTTCGCCCTGGTAGCCGCCCCAGATGCCGTTCAGCTCAAGCGTTGGACGAATGCCTGTTCTTTCATTCGTAGAAAAATCTTTCTCTCCCCACACATCATTTATGCCCAGGTCTTTTTTGTATTCATCTTCATTGAACGGCGCCTGCGCCATCAGCTTTCTTTCTTCGTCTGTTGACTGCACTACATCATCATAAAAACCGGGAATGGTAATATGATTGTTTTCATCATGACACGACGCTATCATTTTTGCAAGAACGGTAATTGGATTTGCAACAGCTCCGCCGTATGTTCCGCTGTGAAGATCACGGTTGGCCGCTGTTACTTCTACCTGTATGTAAGCGAGACCTCGCACGCCAATATCAAGCGATGGATTTTCAAGGCTTATCATGGCGCTGTCGCTGATGAGAATTACATCGGCTTTCAGCAGGTCTTTATGCGCTGCAACAAATTTTCCAAGATTAGGTGAGCCTATTTCTTCTTCGCCTTCGATCAAAAATTTAATATTGGTCTGAAGCGAATTTGTTTTTGTAAGCATCTCCAGCGCTTTCACGTGCATGTAGAACTGGCCTTTATCATCAGCCGATCCGCGTGCATACAATTTGCCATCCTTGATCACCGGATCGAAGGGGCCACTCGTCCACAATTCCAAAGGTTCGGGAGGCTGCACATCATAATGGCCGTATACCAATACAGTTGGCTTTGAGGGATCGATGATCTTTTCAGCATACACAACGGGATGTCCGTCTGTGGCATACACTTCGGCCTTATCAGCGCCGGCATCGGCCAGGCTTTTTCTCACAGCTTCTGCACAAACATTCATGTCTGCCTGGTGTTCTGTTTTTGCGCTTACGCTCGGTATGCGCAAGAGGTTTTTCAATTCTTCCAGAAAGCGTTCTTTATTGTTCTCCTGGTATTCTTTCCATGCCTGCATAATGAGATTATTTTGGAGGACGAATATAAAGAGAAGTTACGGGTTATGAGTTACGGGTTACGATAGAACGCTCCAGGCGTAACACATAACTCATAACCCGTAACTTAAATCTCCGTAAGACTATGCTTCTTATTCGCTATCACATTATCCAGCGTCCAGGCAATTCTTTTTTCGAAGGGACGCCTGCGTACCGGGCAATTTTCTTTTTTGCAATGGCTGCATGAAAATTCAAGACAGCCATCGGTATGAACGAACAGTTCCAGCGACTCACCAAATTTCGTCCTGATCAGGCTGCTCAATTCATCTACTTCAACATGCGCTTCCAGTACGTTGAGGTACCAGGGCACCGTGAGGTGGCAATCTACATGCAGTACGCCCCCGTATTTGATCACGCGCAGGTTGTGCAGGTCTATCCAGTTCTCACGGCGGTTCTCGTTCAGGTGCGTAACCAATTCATTCAGCAGTTCTTTATCCGCTTCATCCATAATGCCAGCCAGCGAGCTGCGAATGATCTTGTAGCCCGTATACATGATGACGAAGGCAAACAGCATTGCCACCGCACTGTCAAGCCACATTTTTCCCGTGAAGTATATCAGGGCAATACCTGCGAGAATGCCTATGGTTGAATAAGTATCTGAGCGAAGATGCCTGCCGCTGGCTATCAAGGCCAGCGAATTGTTCTTTTTTCCTTTACGGATGCTTAGAGATCCTACTACGAAATTAATGGCCGCAGTACTGGCTATCAGCAGCAGACCGGTGTCTAATTGCTGTATAGGCCGGGGATAGATGAAGGTATCTACTGATTCAACAATGATCACAATGCCGGCGATCACGATCAGGGTTCCTTCCACTGCAGCGGAAACAAATTCTGCTTTGCCATGACCGTAAGGATGGTCTTTATCCCGTGGCTTGGCAGAAATGTACAGACTGTACAAACCGATCAGCCCTGCCACTACGTTTACGGTACTTTCCAGCGCATCAGTAAGGATAGCCACAGAGCCTGTGAGAAAATATGCAGTGATCTTGATTGCAAACAACACAATGGCTGTTATTACTACAAGCTTCTGTACCTGGAGGTTTTCTTTGCGCGGATCCATGTGCGCGCAAAAGTATGCAAATGTGAAGATGTGAAAATGAGAAAATAGCTCAATGTGAAATTGGTTGCGTCATCATTTTCACATTGAGCTATTTTCTCATTTGCTAATTAATTACAACAATCTTCTCTTTGAAATGCTCGCCATTTCCAAACGCATCTATTACAGTGAGAACATAAGTGCCTGCAGGCAGACCATGCACATTCACCTGTTGGTTATTTTGCAACCTGAGCCTGCGCAGCGTATGGCCTGAAAGATCTGTGATGAAAGCACTCCTCGTACCGGTAACTCCATCCAGCCTGATACTGAACTGTCCGCGGGCCGGGTTAGGCCACAGCAATACGCTCACACTGGTTTCGCCCAGCCCTTTAACAGCTTTGATAAGGGAATGAAAGCTCCGCCCATCCCTGTCGAGTTGTTTTAACCTGTAATAGCTGATGCCTCCATAGCCATTTGCGTCAGTAAGATTGTAGTTAAGTTTGATGGAGCTGTTTCCATCTGCTGCTTTGGAAGCAACAAATCCCATGGAAGTAAAATTCGTTTCTGTTTCCAGTCTTCTTTCAATTTCAAATCCTTTATTGTTCTGCTCTGTTTGCGTTTGCCATTGTAATTGAACTTTCAACTTGTTCAGCCGGTGCGCATCAAAGCCAACGAGTGTTACGGGCAGGGCGGCAGACATTTCACCAATTCCAAACTGCATCAGGGCTGGTATATTATTACGGCGTGCATAGCCATCAACTACCATTCTGCCTGCGCCTCCATTGGCATTGAGGGTACTGCCGGGAGGAACGATCCAGTCGGCTGCGTTAGAAGAAGCCTGTGGACGCATCAATATCGCAAAGCGATTGTCTTGCAAACCTGCAAAACCGTTGAAGAATAATTTAAGATCGTACCGTCCAACCGTAGGCGTTGCATCTGGTATGAGATACCATACCCCGCCGGTATTCACGCTTATGTAAGCCGTGCTGTTCTCGCTTACGGCTATGCCTGCATCGGAACCAGGCTTTGGCCCGAAGGACGCATCGATATAACTAAGATTATTGAGTGCATTCGCAGAAAGATTGTCCATCTCTGCAATATTTACCCTGCTTGCATTGCCAACAGGAAAAAGATAATTGTTGACAGATGCAGGACTTACAAACCTTCTCAGGTTTCCATTAAACCAACTATTGGTAAAATTGGGATTGGTTGCAAATGCTTCCACTGCCAGCTGTGAATTGCTGAGTGCAATGGCCTTAAATGAATTTGTGGTGATGCTTCCTGTTACCAGCAGCCATTTGTTTGCATTGACATCGCTCGCAAGGGTCAATCCCGCTCCATTCATTTCAATACGCTCGAAAACATTTTTGCTATTGATGAACTGTATGCCCGTGCTGTTGAATATCCAGCTTCCTGTTCCATGATTGTAGGCAGTAACAGTATTGTCGGTCCAGTCAGCCGTGCCTCCTGCGCCATTGCGCCGTACGCGTATCACGCCGTTGTTGGAAAGCGTGCTGCCATTATTGAGCACCACATCGCCATAAACAGTAAGCTCAACGCCTGTTTGCACAGTAAGCGCACCCGTACTCTGCACTCTCAGCACTTCCTGCGCATGAAGTCCCATAATTGGCAACTGCACACACAAGAGCGCAAATATTTTTAATGTAAAACTTCGCATGATCTTCAATTTGTAATTAACAAATACAACCTCTTCCTACTCACCACTCCCTACTCACCACTCACTGCTTATACACCACAAAACAAAACTGGCTGTCTGCCGCAACGCCGGCAAGATTGTAAGTGTAGATGTGAAGGCTGCCGCCTCCGCTTCCGGTATTTGTAAATATCGGACCAATGTTTCCTGCTGGTGTTACAACGGTAGTGTAAGTTTGAAACTGGTAAGCTTCGCCGGTTATTGTTACCTGGTAAAAGCCTGTACTGATTTTTAGAAGTGTGTAGTTTCCGCTTCCGCTCTGAATAAAACCCGTAGAAGAAATATTGCCATAAGCAATTGGTACTAGGTTGGCCACGCCTGTTGAGGTGCGGTGTACTTCCCCAGCTCTCACGATGCCTGAAGCGTTAATGTTGCCCACCACGTCCAGTTTTTCTGTGCCCGGATCAATGCCTATTCCTACATTACCTGTTTCTGAAATACTCATACGTGTGGTATTGGCTGTACCGAAATACAATCTTGAATTTTCCTGGTTATAAATAAAAGAATGACCAACGCCATTGATGCCTACAAGCAGCCCATCGCTTCCTCCGCTTCCTGTGTTGGGATTGGTGAATTGTGTATATGATGTAGTTAATCCTGTAGTATTATGAAGATGCAGCTTGTTCTGCGGGGCGGTGGTTCCAATTCCAAAGTTCCCGGAATTGCTCAGTGTTGCAAGTGTAACGTTGTTGTTTACAAAATTTAATTCATCGCTGTTGGGAGATGAGTGGTTGAGATAGCCTTGTATCTGCCAGTTTTTAGCACCTCCGGCATTCCGGAATTGAAGTATGGGTCCGCCGGTAGCAACGGAGTCGTATAAATTTAAAGTAGGATTTGCCGATGCGCTGGTGTGATTGATCTGCAATCTGCCAACAGGAGCGAATGTGCCAACACCGGTATAACCGTCTTGCGTAAAATACAGCAGCGTTTTCGAAATGCTTGCATCCGGATTATAATAATACAGCCCCATATTATGAGGAATAGCATTACCTAAGTAGCCGGAGAAGTTGTAGCGCGAAGTGGTATTGATATTTCTAAAATCAAGGGTGCTCAAAGAGCCGTTGGCATTGATGCCTGATCTTTCGCCTGAGGCAAGAATAGTGAGTTGCGCATTATCGAATGGCAGGAAATGTTTATTGTTCACAGTAAGGGAACTGGTGCTGGTATTGGTATAACCGTTAATAAAATGATTGTACCCATAAATGAAAAAAGAAGTATCGTTTGATGTGGTCTTTACCAGTAACGATTTGCTGAATGCATCTGAAGACCTGATGGTAAGCTTGGCGCCGGGACTGCTTTCTCCTACGCCTACGTTTTGAGCAAATGCAGAATAGCACAACAGCAGGTTGCTGAAGCAGTACAATATTCGTTTCATAATAGAGATTTGATGTGTGCCGCTAAAGTAGGTAAGTGAATGAAGAGTTTGTACTACATCATTGTGTAGGGAAACTCTAAACCAATCCATCCTTAATAGCTTTCGAAACAGCTTCTGTAGCTGAATGCACATGCAGTTTGTCGTAGATCTTTTTAATGTGGAAGCGAACAGTGTCGAGGCTCACTTTAATTTCAGCTGCAATCATTTTGTAGCTGAACCCCTGCACTAATAACTGGAGTATTTCTTTTTCCCGGTGCGAAAGGTCGGTTTTTTCTTCATCCCTGTTTTGAGCAACGGGGATCATCTGCAAAACCTTTCTGGCAACGGAGCCTGTCATAGGTGCGCCGCCGCTCAGCACATTGCGGATGGCCGAGGGTATTTCCAGCGAGGCATATCGTTTTAAAATATATCCCGATGCACCGGCGCAGATAGCGTTAAAGATATTGTCGTTATCATCAAAAACAGTAAGCATGATCACGGGCAGGTCGGCTGCAATTTTCCTGATCCTTCGCACGGCCTCTACGCCATTCACCTCCGGCATATCTATATCCATGAGCACCACTTCCGGAAGCAATTCGCGTACATCGGTTTCAACAGTTTCTGCATTGGAGATAGCGGCAACAAGCTCAAAATCGGGTTCGTCCGCAATCATAGCGGTCACGCTCATGCGCAAGGCTTCATTATCATCATACAGCAGAATTCTCACTTGCATACATACAAATTACAAGATGGCAAGGCATATAAATAACTACATCATTATGTAGTGGGTATGCTCAATCGTACCTGCGTACCCTTTCCCGGCGCCGAAGTGATCACCAGTACAGCTTTCAGCGAAGCGGCCCTGGATTGCATGTTCTTAAGGCCGTTGGTGGTGTGTTTTTTAGTTACATCAAAGCCATTTCCTTCATCACATACTGATAGAACAATATTGTTTTTTTCCTTTTTCAGGCTTACCGACACCGTTTTGCTTCCGGCGTACTTGGCGGCATTGTTTACCGCTTCTTT
This sequence comes from Chitinophagaceae bacterium, assembly GCA_049689695.1. Lineage (GTDB taxonomy): Bacteria > Bacteroidota > Bacteroidia > Chitinophagales > Chitinophagaceae > DASPKM01. Next base: position 9,978 of record JBAVMD010000301.1, read on the forward strand.
GAAAATCAGGAAAAAATCACGCCGCTGCTCCATGCTCAGGCTTTCTTTCATTACCTGCTCGTCTGCTTCAAACTGAAGTGCAATATCTTTTGCTTCCAGCGTCTGGCTCAGGTATTCGCGCATGCGGGCCGCCATGTTTTCGAGCTTGTCATTATCGGGCTTGATGGCCCAGATGATATCGCTCATGCTTTGCTGCATGTCCTGCGATTGCTCAGTTATCTTTTGTAAAAATCCGGCAGCCTTTGCCTGATCTTTTTCCAGGTTAGAGCGTGAAACCCTTGAAAGAATATTGATGCTGGTAAGCGTAGAACCTATTTCATCGTGAAGATCACGCGCAATAATGCTGCGCATTTTGAATTTTTCTTCCAGCCTGCGTATCCGCTCACGATAAACAGAGTAAATAATGATGGCTATAGTTGCGGCTACCAGCAAAATGAACCACCATGTTCTGTAAAAAGGCGGCGCAAGATCGATCTCTACCCACGCATCTTCGCTCCAGATGCCTTCTGCATTGCGGGAACGTACAATGAATTTTCTTGAACCTGGCGGCAGGTTATGATAAGTTACAAAATCGTTTTGTGTGAAGATCCAATCCTTGTCAACACCTTCCAACTTGTATGCATACCTCACGTTGTGAGGACTGGTAAATGCCAGTGCGCTGAATGAAAAAGTAAGCATATTCTGCTCCGGCTTTAACGTTGCAAGGCCTTTGTTGAGATAAGATTTTTTATCGTTCGCATAAGTCTCGTTGAACACTTTCATGCCTGTAATTTCAATGGAAGGGGGAGTTGATCTTCGATTGGCATTTACAGGATCAACAATGTCGATCACCCCATCATAACCTGCAATGATCTCCCCTGTAATTCCATTCGTGAAAAAATTACTGATGTTATCCTGGTATAGTCCTTCTGTTGTATAATAATTGCGAAATGAGCGAGCGCCGGGGTCGTAACAGGAAATGCCGCGAAGCGTTGCTATCCAGATAAAGCCTTGCCTGTCTGCTTCTACCTTGAACACTTTATCGTTGCAAAGCCCGTCTTTACGCGTCAGCCTTTTAAAGACCGGCAAACTCTGCGCTGCATTCCAATAAACAAGGCCATTCCAACTGGCACACCAGATATTGTTACTGGTATCACAGGTAATCCCCTGCAGGGGAGATGTTTCAGGAAAACTTTCCGGCTGTGCCGGTATATTATAATATAGGACAGGCTTCAGGCTGTTGGCGGGAATTTTTCCAATTACGGGTTTATCATTTTGTCGCAGGTTGGTGCAGAACCACAGATTCTTATCGCGGTCCTGCGTGATCGATTTTATCTCATCAGAAATATTTTCAGACGCATACATTTCTTTAGTGAAAACAGGAGTAATTGTTGCTTTTTGTTTATCCAGCAGGAATAATCCATTCATTGTGCCGATCCACAACTTGTTATTACCAAGGGGGGAAAGCACTTCAATGTATTGCTTCTTTCCGGTCATTACAGGGATCGTGAATGATTTGATTGATCTTTTCTTTTCATCGGCCTTGAGAAGTCCTTCACCTGATGTTGCGAGCCACAAATAGCCTTCGGCGTCTCGATGAAATGCGCTGATGTAGCCACTGCCAACACGTTGCATGATCCAGGATGGCAATTCCTGTACGCTGCCATCTTTAAGTGAAATACGATAGCTTCCACAACTCCAGGTGCTTGCCAGCAGGCTTTTCCCAGATTTGTCAGCAGGGTCTGCATACATTCCCAAAATCTCTTTCAGGCAATGTTTTCCCGGTTCGATATTCAGGCTTAAGTTCCTGAACAATTGATGATGGGGATCGTAACGGTACACGCCATTGCTTCCGCCGATCCAAAGCCCTTCAGGTTTTGCCAGGCAAAATGAAAACCCATACCCGAACAAGCCATGCTTGTTGTTCTCTTCCCCTGAATTGTACTGTTGAAATTTGCCGGATTGCATATTGAAAGCCAGCAGGCCCACAGCCTCTGCCGCTATCCATAAAATACTGTCTTCTCCCGCATAACCCGTTTGTGTAATACTGTAAATGATGTTTGCATCTGAACGTTCGCCCAGGTCTGCCCGTGGCAGAAAACGGGTGAAGGTTTCCGTTACAGGGTCGAAGCGTTGCAGGCCTCTTCCCCAGGTTCCCAGCCAGATCTTATTGGCTTTATCCATGTAAATACATTTCACAAGCGTTGCCGGATTAGAAGTTTGCGATGGCACTATGTATGAAAGGTATTTTCCAGTGGAGGGACAGTATTTAGCGATGCCATTGTAAGTAGAAAGCCAGAAAGTATCGCTGGCGGTAACCAGTATTTTTGTTATGAACGTTGCCGACAATGTTTTCTCGTTTTCATTATCGGCGCCTTGCACCAGTTCATATTTTTTCTGGTTAACCCAGAACAATCCCTTGTTGGTAGCAACCCATATAATTCCGTTGTAGGGGTTTTGTTTTACATCGCTGATGGTAACAGCAGAAGAGAGTGATTGATCGGGGAGATTGAAACGCCTGATCTCGTTGGTATACGGGTTTAGCCGGCAAAGGCCATTGAACGTGCCTATCCAGATATAGCCTAAATCGTCTTCAAGCAGGGAATAAACATCATTATGTGTAATGGAATTCTTATCATAAATAGAATGATAGAATGAGATGAAGTTCTTGCCATCATACCTGTTCAATCCATCGCCGGTGCCTATCCAAACAAAACCTTTTCTGTCTTTAAGAATAGCGTTTACAAAATTATTGCTTAGTCCATCTTTCGTGGTAAGATGATCGAAGAAAATGGTGGGTGGTTGTGCGGAAGAAATGAAAAATGTAAAATGAAAAATGAAAAAAAAGGAAAGCCTGAGCGTTCTTCTTTTTACATTTTTCATTTTACATATGCGTTTGTATTACAAACTAAGCTTTATTATCGAACCGTTGCTGAACATAATCCCAGTTCACCACATTCCACCAGTTATCGATATAGTCCGGGCGCTTATTCTGGTATTTAAGATAATAAGCGTGCTCCCATACATCCAATCCAAGCAGCGGAAAACCCTTTACTTCACTTACATCCATTAAAGGATTGTCCTGGTTAGGTGTAGATCCTATTTTAAGTTTGTTGTCAGCTTCTCTTATCAGCCATGCCCATCCGCTACCGAAGCGGTTTTTTGCAGCATCTGAAAATTGCTGCTTGAGATTTCCGAATGAGCCAAAAGAAGTTTCAACTGCTTGGAGCAGGCTGCCTATCGGGCGGTTATCGTTGGTTCTTGCGCGCATGCTTTTCCAGAACATTTCATGGTTGTAATGACCGCCTGCATTATTGCGCATTTTTACAGAGAATTTAGAAATGCGTGCAAGCACTTCTTCAAGAGGCTTGCGTGTGTCAACCCCTTCTGCCTGTGCAGCCTGCTGAAGGTTGGTGGCATACGCAGCAGCGTGTTTGCTGTAATGTATATCCATGGTCATGGTATCTATTACGGGTTCCAGTGTGCTGTATGAATATGGTAAAGGAGTTTGTTGAAAACCTGTTCTTCCAGGTCCTGTTGCAGCTTTGCGTGAACCGGAGCAGGAGGTAAGTGATCCGGTAAGTGCAGAGCCTATGCCAATAGCCAATCCTGCCTTGGCAGAAGTGATGATGAAGTTTCTTCTGTCCGTGTGCTTGTGCTGTTCCATCCGTAAAAGTTTAAATGAATTATGAAGTTACTGCATTGCGGCTTTTTCTCAGCCGCAGGCTTTCGCGGGAGCTTCTAAGCGACCTGAAGAACCGGTTGTAATAGTCTTTGTTGAATAATTGCGAATCGTGCATAGCCTTATAGATAAGGAAGAACCCTACTGGCAATAATATAGCGGTGGCCATCCACATGCCATAGAGCGGCCGCATTACGTCTTCCTTCACGAACTTCTTTCCAAAATTGTTCAGCAGAAAAAATATCACAAAGAACACTACTGCAAAAACCAGCGGGGTGCCTATGCCGCCTTTTCGAATAATAGAACCGAGCGGTGCGCCTATCAGGAACAATACCATACATGCAATGGCCATGGTGAACTTTTCATGCCATGCAATAAGGTGAAAGCGCAGCTCGCGTCGTTGTGTTTCGTACAGAATAGCATTGCTTTCCAGGCTGGCGCGAATGGAATTGACGGTAGAAGCTGTTCTGTCGAGCACTGTTCGTTTGGCGGTGTCAGGTAACAGCTCGCTATACGTTTTCTTTCCAAGGGTACGCACCGTTTCCTTTGAAACAGCTGAATCGATGTATTTCGGAAAATGAAGGAAATTCTCCTGTTCGTCTACTGCTTTTCTTTTATACGTGGCGCATAATTTTTCCAGCGAGTCGATAGCACTGTTCAGTTGACGCAGGCTCAGCATCTGGTAATTGTTCTTGAAAAGGCTGTCGTCTGTTTTATTCAGCGCAAATGAGCTGAGGTCCATCACTTTTTTGTATTCTTTAAATCCCAGCCGTATGAATTCAGTATTGGTAGTCATGCGCTGTCCGTTTTCCTGGTAGCGCCAGCCATCTTTAAGGTTAAGCTCGAGAAATTTTTTATCGGGCGAAATACGCATCACGCCGCTTTCAGCAACAAGCATATTGTCCTGCAGACCGTAATTCTGTTCATAGATCACCACCTTGCGGATGGTGGAATCATCTTTTTCTTTTTTGCCGATCTTGATAACGTAGCCTTCTATCTTATCATAAAAAACACCTTCTTTTATATCGAAAGCAGGCTTCGAAACAATGATATCGTATTTCAATGTCTGCATCTTCAGGTTGGCAACAGGTATTACATTGTTGTTGAAAAGAAATGCAAGGCCGCAGAGCAGGATACTTACAACAAACAGCGGGCGCATAAAGCGCAGAAGAGGAATGCCGGCTGATTTTATGGCTACCAGCTCAAAAGATTCCCCCAGGTTGCCAAAGGTCATAATGGAGGAAAGCAGAATGGCCAGGGGCAATGCGAGCGGCACAACTGTAGCCGCCACATAGGTAATGAGCTTTCCGATGGTAATAATATCAACCCCTTTTCCTACAATATCATCAATATACAGCCAGAAGAATTGCAGCACCAATACAAACAGGGTAATAAAGAACGTGGCTATGAAAGGCCCAACGAAAGCCCGCAATATCAGCTTATCTAATTTCTTTATCACGTTCTTAATTTATTTACGCTTGTTCCCTGTTTCCTGTACCTTGTTCCTTAACTATATGGAAGGCACAAAAATACTGCTTTCAGCAGAGGAATTACAATTGGTGCAGAACACGCAGTGGCTTTTAACAAAGAATAACATCATTGAAAAAGCAAAGATGCTGTTTGGTGAGCTTGCGGCCAACTTACAGCAACTGACAGAAAAAAACCGGCATCGGCTTCCAGATGCTGTACCGCTTTTCTCTCCAAAAGTTTTCAAAGGAGAATATTACCAGGGCCTGCCGTATGTAATGCTCGACTACCCGCGGATATTTACAAAGGATGAAGTGTTCGCTGTACGAACGATGTTCTGGTGGGGAAATTTCTTCAGCGTTACGTTGCAGTTGAAGGGAAGCTATCAGCAACTATTCAGCAATGCACTCATCAGCAACAAAAAGGTATTGAGCGATCACGGCTTTTGCGTTTCGGTTTCTGATGATGAGTGGCGTCATGATTTTGAGTTGGATAACTATCAGTCGCTCACGTCAGACGCCCCGTCCGACCTTACGTCCGACGCCCCGTCTGACGTATTACCGCAAGCGCTTCGCCGTAATTTTTTCAAGCTTGCAGTGCGCATCCCGCTCTCATCCTGGAACAATGCGGTGCCTGCAATAGCGAAGTATCACGAAATTATAATGAGCGTATTGACGAATTAATTACTACCGATGCGGTGAAAGAGTTCTTTTACCTGGTAATCCCAAAGCTGGCTCTGGTCTTTTATTTCTTTTTTCTCTGCGAAGTCTTTAATAACGAGAATGGTTTGATTGGTAACTTCTGATTTTTCGATAGCGAATTCAAAATATTCTTCAGTAGGCGCCAGAACCCAATGGAAGCGGATGAACTTATCTTCTTCACTACCCAAAACTTCTGCTTTATCGATAGTGCCATTCCAGGAAAAACTAAACACATTGTCACGCTCATCCACTTTATCGGCAAACCATTCCTGCAATCCTGCCGGAGTGCTTAAGAATTCGTACAGTATAGAAGGGGAACACCGCACAGGGAACTCCAACGTGAACAATTGTTTCTTACTCATCAATCATATCAATTAGCATGTTTCGAATGCTGCAATAATAGAAAATTAATCAACGTATCAAAATTTTATTTTCCCGTATTGAGCATGCTATGCCATAAATGGGAAACAATTAAATAACATACTTGAAAACCAAGTCTTTACAGAAAAATAATTTTTGACTGCCATTCTATAATGGTTATATTGCTGATACAAGGCTCACCCGACCGGATTAATTTCTACGCCCGATAAGAAAATACCCTTTTTGACGTTTTAGGATAGATTTAACCTATTTACCAACCTTTAGAAACCCTTTAAAATCAACACGACCTATGAGTATGCGTCAACTCAAGATCACGAAGTCTATTACGAATCGTGAATCTCAGAGCCTTGAAAAGTACTTACAGGAGATAGGAAAAGTTGAGTTAATCAGTCCCGATGAAGAAGTGCATTTGGCAAGCCGTATCAAGCTAGGCGATCAGCTGGCGCTTGACAAGCTTACCAAGGCAAACCTGCGATTTGTTGTCTCAGTTGCCAAGCAATATCAGAATCAGGGCCTCTCTCTTCCTGACCTCATCAACGAAGGAAATCTGGGCCTTATCAAGGCGGCTCAGCGCTTCGATGAAACACGCGGCTTCAAATTCATTTCTTATGCAGTATGGTGGATCCGCCAGAGTATTCTTCAGGCATTGGCTGAACAATCAAGAATTGTAAGGCTGCCGC
>JBAVMD010000302.1:0-2015 GCA_049689695.1 Chitinophagaceae bacterium
CAATCACAGGGAGTAAAAAATTGTTCGAAGAATTAAAGCCTGGCAATTTTAAAAAAGAAAACTGGACACCTACGGTAGAGCAAGGCTGGTTTTTTTATCGAACAAAATAAATTTTATCCTTTTGCCACCAATTGTTTTTGTACATCTTCTTTTTTTCTTCTCGAAACTTCCACCTTGCTGCCATCGGTCAGCAGCACAAATTCATGGTCGTTACTAAGCCTTGTAATATGACGTGGATTTACAAGGTGTGATTTATGGGTCCTGATGAAATTGAATTCTTCCAGCATATCTTCAAAATGCTTCAGGGTTTTTGAAGCAATGAACGGCCGTTTATTTACAAGATGTATGTGCGTGTAACTCCTGTCTGCTTCCAGCCGCAGAATATCGTCTATCTCAAAAAAGAAAAATCCTTCAGCAGAAGGCACTGCTATCTTAAAATCTTTTACATCGTTTTTGCTGATGTTGTTCACAAGGTTGTGGTAGAGCTCTTTCTGTGTATGCTTAACCTCTTTCTTTTCCAGGTGCCGCTGAACCGCAGCCTGCAGTTCGTCGGGATCAACAGGCTTCAGTAAATAATCCAGGGCACTGAAACGAATGGCCTGGATGGCATATTGATTATAAGCAGTGGTGAATATTACATCAAAGGAAGGCTCACTGATCTCCATGAGGAACTGAAAGCCGTTCTTGTTCGGCATCTCCACATCCAAAAACACAATATCAGGTTTGTAAACCTTTAATACTTCAATGGCAATATCAACCGAAGCTGCATTTACGATCTCTGTAATTTCAGGAATGAAGCTTTCGATATAGTGCCTAAGCACATTGCGCGCTTTCAATTCATCGTCAATAATTAAAGCTTTTATCATGGTCAGGCTTTTAAGTAGGTTGATAACTCTATTATTACTTTGGTCCCGGCAGCATTTCCATCTTCATCACGTTTGTCAATAATATTCAGTTGGGCATGTTGTCCCTGTTTTTGCAAAAGGTCTATGCGGTCATTTGCTATGCTCATGCCCTTGCTTACATGCCGTTTTGTTTTGCTTTGTTGTTTTTTTAGCTCCAGCGCTTTTTCACGACCTATGCCGTTATCGTCTACCGTGCATTCAAATACTTCTTCGCTGAGCTTTTTAAAACTGATCACAAGGTTGCGGTCGTCGGGTTTATGCATCAGGCCATGCCACAATGCATTTTCAACATAAGGTTGCAACAGCATGGAGGGAATCAGAATCTCGTCTGTTTCCATGTCTTCTTCTGCCTGTATAACAAAATCGAAAGTTTTTTCAAAGCGCATGTGCTCCAGTGAAAGGTATAGTTCCAGTACTTCTATTTCTTCTGCAAGCGTGATCATTACCCTGCCTGAATTGTTGAGCACAGAGCGAAATAATTTAGAGAATTTATTAAGGTACAGGCTTGCTTCGCCATATTTCTGTGTTACGATGCATTCCTGTATGCTGTTAAGGCAGTTGAATACAAAATGCGGATTCATCTGCGCCCTTAAAGCCATCAATTGGCTTTCGGCCAGCAACTTTCTGAACTCTAATAATTGCAGCTCGCTTTCTCTTTCGGTTTCCCTGGCTTTGGTTTCTGCTTTTTTCTTTGCACGAATGAATTTGTATATGCTCATTACCGTGAACACAGTAACCAATGCGGCAATTAAAACAAACCACCAGGTTTGCCAAAAGGGGTGGCTTACTATAATTGTAAGCGGTTTGGAACGCTGCGTCCAACTGCCACCGCCAATGGAGCTTCTCAAATAAAGATTGTACTTTCCTGGCGGCACATTGGTGTAGCTGGCAAGAGTACCACGTGCATCCTGCCAGTCTTTATCAAAACCTTCCAGCCTGTAACTATACCTGATAGGACTTTGTATGCGATAATCGAAAGAAGAAAGGGCGAACGAGAAAAAATTTTCGTTGTGTTGCAGAACTATTTTATCCAGTTGCTGAAATGGCTTCTCAAATACTTTCGGATTGTCCAGCACCGAGAAATTAACCAGTTGCGGTTCCTTCAATAAT
>JBAVMD010000303.1:0-6626 GCA_049689695.1 Chitinophagaceae bacterium
TAGTAAACACAACCCATGACGGCAAAATTATTGACGGCAGGATCGTTCAACTTGTGGGCAAGGTTACGAGGGATGAAAAGCAAAAAAGATATGTATATAATGGATTTGTCACCACATATACGTTAGACCGCCGGAAGCAGCTTCAGGCTACGATTAGAGACGGCCGTATGGTGATCGCTCCCGTTCAGGCAAGCAATCAGCGAACTGCGACACAAAGCCTTCCACAGGTTTTACCAACTGTGGTGGTTGTCGGCTATCTCGTAAACAATAACATATCACTCTCAACCTGGATATCCCTGATGAATTTATTTGATGGAAATACCTACTGGCAATATTCCAATTATTATAGTTTATTAGCCTCTGATGAAAGCGGCAGCGTTGGAAACCAGACTGGTGGCTCATCCATGGTAGTTGACTATGAAAACCAAGACGAGGACGCACCGATTGACCTTCAGAGATACATTGAATGTTTCAATGCAATTCCGGATGATGGCGCTAACTGCTCAATTACAATTTTTTCTGACTTGCCGGTTGATAATGACCCAAACAAATTGTTCAGTTTTCAGAACGGTTCTCCCGGCCATACGTTTCTTCAAATAAAAAAAGCAAACGGTACACAGATGGCACAGCAAAGTATTGGCTTCTATCCTAAGAGCGGCTGGAAAACTACGCTAACGACTGCACCGATTGAAAGTAAATTCGTGGACAACGGTGGGCATGAATTCAACGCCTCTTACCGCATGAATCTGAATGCGACCCAGCTAAAAACTGTTCTGCATCAAATGGTCTACTTCCAAAATATGCGATACGACATTGATGAGTTCAATTGCACTGATTATGCGCTAACAATTTTGAATAGCGTAAGGGATCATCCCTTTGAAATCCCCCGCTATGATATACCTGGTGGAATGACTTCATCAGGCACGAACACCCCTCAAGGATTGTATCATCAATTAAAGGCTATTAAAGACGGCGGCGGACCCGAAGCTGCCAACGTAACCATCGGTTTTTTACAAGCTTGGGTTGGCGGCAGCAAAGGTCCATGCAACTAAAACAATAACACATGAAAACCATTCGCGTCATAGGGCATCCGTTTCTGCTACTGGCAAGCTTTCTTTTTATTTTAATAAGCGGAAAAAGTTGGGGCGGCTTTTATTTGCTGTACCTCCTTTTAGCGCTACCGGCGGGAGGCATACATGCACTAACAGGCTTCGCGGGTGTTATTCTTTTGCTTTATGCAAATTGGAAGTTTAAATACCGTTCTTTACTTAGTGCCAGTTTAAATTTAGTTAGTGTCTTGCTCCTGAGTTCTTCTTTGTTATTGTTTTTTTACAATGATAAGCAAGGGTATAACGATAATACTTTTTATCAATGGGCCCCGCAAATAAGCCTTGTAATTTACACCCTGTTCGCTTTGGCTTTCATTGTAAAAAATAGTACTCCCTTTTTTCGAAAGCGAGCAAAGCCAAATACGTCTATTTCCTAATCAAGATTGACAACGGGATAAGTTTTTGTACTGTGGTCGTTTATAGCTGAATTGATTCGGTGTTCATTTGCAACGCCCAAAGCTTTATTTTCAGAGGCGATGCACCGTCGAAGATATTATTGAACATAAAAGAAGTGACTTATGGAAGCGGTGATTAAGAATAGTGCCGTCCTTACCTGGATGGAATTGCTGGAAGAATTAAAAACAGAACTTGAAGGAGTTGAAAAAAGTTCCGACACCCGGATCGGCAAGGCACAGCGAGCCACCCAGCTTTGCAAAAACGTCCTGACCCGACTGGAAGAAGTGATGGTTGATTATGCCTTTACAGATGCGCAACAGGAAATCTATTTCTTCAAGGAAATAAAGCCAAAGGTCCTCAGCCGTCTTATCTATTATCATAAATTATTTACCATTGAAGTGAGTTTACCCGTTGGTAATAAAAAAGACCGGCAGGCTTATCTTCAAAAAGAATTGGACAGGATCAAAGAGTTTTTTGACGATAACAAGTTCTTCTACCAATATTTCCGCAGTGGTGAAACCTACTTGGACGAAAAACTCTTTTTGCGTCTCGCTGTTCCTGTGGCGTTACCCATGCAGATTTTTGATCTTAATACCAATCCCGCTTTTACCACCAATTTTGATTACATACTTTCGCGGATACTTGCCAACGAGCTGCTGTTGGATTACCTGAATGAAGCGCTTAGTCATTTGCAGAACGAATCAAATGGCGATGCTGCGGACAAAGCCAGGCCAGCTAAGGCGCTTGGTTGGACAGAATCCAAGTCTGCCCTTATAGAATTGATTTACGCTTTCAAAGCCCGGGGGTCATTCAACAGCGGCAAAGCCACTCTTAAAGAAATCACCGACTATTTGCAGCTTGTCTTCGGCGTAGAAATTTCCAATCCTTCCCGCGACTTTCAGGATATTCTCAGCCGGAAAAAAAGCCATACCGTTTACCTGGATGCACTGAAGGAAAGCTATCTCAAATACATCGATATCATTGATAGCAAAAGCAATCGCTAAACAGCAAATGCTTTGCGTATTACTCCACGAAGGTCGGCCACTGCCGCACCCCGCAAGGGAATTTCCGGCATAAAACGATTCTGTACAAATCATCAACACTATCGCCTGCACCAGCTTCACCAAGTCCTTCACCGCCTTTCTTCCACCGCATTTATTCCGTTCCTCCCTTGCCGAGGGGCGGCATGAGTGTCCGTACCGGTTCTGTAATTACGAAAAGCCCTTGCCGGGCTTTCCGCTTTTCAGAACTAAAGCAAAAATGATGAAGAACGTATCTGCCAAACAACGTTTCGAAAATGCCCTGCAGCAACTGGCCCGGTCATCGAGCTTGTGGACAGTATTTACTGATTTTCTGGATTTCTCCTTACACATGATGCGATGGTTGGATCTCAAAAACGAAAACTTTTCAGTACTGGAAAAAAAATATCCTCAGCCTGAACAAGCGCATTTATTTGCTGAAGCTTACATGGCCATAGGAGACATTGCTGACAATGAAGGAACAGGGTTTAAAGACCCCTTCGGTGACTTCTACATGGAACATCTTAGTAACGGAAACAACGGTCAGTTTTTTACACCTGAGCATATTTGCGACATGATTGCCCTAATGCAGATGGGAACGTCCGTAAAGAATGATGCTACTGTTGCTGATCCCTGTTGCGGGAGCGGCCGGATGTTACTGGCAGCAGCGAAAATTAATCGTAACTGTCTGTTTTATGGTGCTGACATTGATCTTGTATGCTGTAAAATGACCGTACTGAACTTTTTACTCAACACGCTATGCGGAGAGGTCACATGGATGAATACCTTGACTATGGACCGATGGAAAACCTGGCGCATCAATAAGGTTATGGATAGCAATGGATTTTACCGGCCCTACTATTTAGAGACTATACATAACCCGGAAGAAGAATTGCAGATGAAAGAGCATGTTATGAAAGGCAGTGCACCAATGCCAACGATAAAGCAAATCATTAAGGAAAAAATACTAGATAAAGCAAAAACGAATTCCTCGCAACTTTTTCTATTCGGTGATGTAGAATAGAAAGGTTCTTCCAGAATTTCTTTCCGAGCCTCGCTATTCACTCTGAATAATCGCTTTTTGGGGACAACATATTTGCAGGACAACGCTCACACATTTCATCACTCCAAATGACTTTTTATGTTTCAGAACCTTGCCTCCATTTTTTTAGTATTGGGCGGCATCGCCGCAGCTTACTACCTCACGCTACTGATTGTGTACCGCAAAAAACAATCTGCCTTATTTATGAAAGGTGAAGGATTTGTCGCTCTCGCCAGTCCGGCCGTTAGCGACTTCCCGCATCAGCTTATTGACAGGCCAGGAATAGGGAACGACACATCCCTGATTATTTCGCTTGACAAAAATGTTTTGGAAGACGAGGTGGAACTGGAAATGGAAATGGTAGAAGACGAAGAGAGCCTGCTTTTGAAAGCAGCCGAAGTCGTAGTTGAAAAAGTTCAAAACGTCGTAACCCACATAGCCTCAAATCCGCCAAATCCCGAAGAAGTGTACACAAAGATTAAGGCCGTGGTAAGCCCATACACCATCTTTCATAACACGGAGTATTTCGACGCCATCAACAGCTTTATTGCGCTGACAGTTGAAAGGGATTGCGCTATCCGTTATTCAAAAGATGAATTGCTCAGCCTTTGGAATTAGCCTTCAAGTAGTCTACTGCAACTGACTTTAACTAGTAGCAATTCTTGACCACTAAAAAACTAAATCAAATACAAGTGACTATGTTTCAAAAATTAAAAAGACGTTCTCTCTATTCTAAAAAATTATTAGTAGCGACTGTCCTAATTCTATCGTATGCTGCTGTTAACGCACAGGACGGTAATGCCGGTATCAACCAGGCGAACCAAATGGTAAGAAGTTATTTTCAATCGGGTACTACGTTACTCTATGCCATCGGAGCCATTGCCGGATTAATTGGCGCCGTAAAGGTTTACAACAAATGGAACTCCGGCGATGGTGATACCGGCAAGGTGGCAGCGGCCTGGTTTGGGAGTTGTATTTTTCTTGTAGTAGTAGCCACTGTTATCAGAGCCTTCTTTGGAGTATAACAACATGGCCACCGTTTACGAAATCAACAAAGGAATTAACCGTAGCCTGGAATTTAAAGGCATCAAGGCACAATATGTTGTTTACCTGGCTGCCGGTCTGGTACTCTTGCTCTTATTGTTTGCCATACTTTATGTAATTGGCTTCAGCATTTATTTATGCATTGGCATAGTGGTACCTGCCGGGGCCGGGTTATTTGCCGGCGTGCAGCGATACAGCAAAAAATACGGTGAGCACGGCCTGTTAAAGAAAGCCGCCAGAAAACAACTTCCTTCTTACGTAAGGTCATCTACCCGAACCATCTTTAAGAATTTGAGGAAAGAAAAATGAAACGGATCAAACAGTTAGAACAGATATTACCTGTTTATAAAATTGAACAGAATTGCATCTTAAGCAAACAGGGTGATGTGACATTGGCTTTTGAAGTTAGCCTCCCGGAAATCTTCACACTGTCAACTTCAGATTTTGAAGCCTTGCACCAGGCGTGGGTCAAAGCGGTGAAGCTATTACCACAACACACCGTTGTGCATAAACAGGACTGGTTTGTTGAGGCGAAGTACAGGGCGGACTTTCGGAAAGAAGACCAGTCATTTCTATCACGAAGCAGTGAGCTTCACTTCAACGAACGTCCCTATCTGGATCATTGTTGCTATTTGTTTCTTACGAAAAAACCCGGTGGAAGAAAATCATCGAATGCACTTCTCTCAAACCTGATCCGCTCTTCTATCGTACCAGCCGAAGTAACCGATACCAAGACGATAGAGCTATTTTTTGAGAAGGCCAGCCAGTTTGTCCGCATACTGGAGGACAGCGGTTATATGAAATTGCGCCGTTTGCAGGAAGATGAAATAGGTAGTACGGCGGACAAGGCAGGCTTATTGGAACGCTACTGCTATTTACTGCACCAGGATGAGCCGCCGGTGATTCGTGATTTTAAGATCGGTGACGAACTCCAGATCGGTGACTTGCACTGCCAGTTGTTTTCCTTGGCCGATGTAGAAGATTTGCCTGCGCTATGTGGTCCACGGGTTTCCTATGAAAAGTATTCTACCGATAAAACGAAGTTTTCCGTTGGCTTTGCTGCTCCTGTAGGACAACTGCTGGACTGCAACCATATTTACAACCAATTTATTGTAGTAGATGACGCTCAGGCCACCATGAAAAAAATGGAAAGTAAGCGCCTTCGTCTGCAATCGTTATCTGCTTATTCAAGGGAGAACACCATAAGCCGTGATGCCACCAACCAGTTTTTAAACGAGGCTATTTCACAAGGCCGCCTGCCCGTAAAAGCGCATTTCAACCTGCTGACATGGACGGCTGATAAAGCAGCTGTTAAGGATGTAAAGAACAAAGTGTCGGCGGCTCTTGCGCAGATGGATGCCAAAGCAAAGCAGGAAACTGCCAGCGCTGCGCAAGTCTACTGGGCTTCGATGCCGGGCAATGCGGCGGATCTTCCATCACATGAATTGATCGACATATTTGCGGAACAAGCAACTTGCTTTTTTAATGTGGAAACGGCCTATCAAAATTCATCATCGCCTGTAGGCATCCGGCTAGCGGATCGTATCAACGGCATACCCCTGCATGTTGACATATCGGACGAACCGATGGCAAGGGGAATCTGCACCAACCGCTCAAAATTTATCTTAGGGCCGTCCGGCTCGGGGAAATCCTTTTTTACCAACCTGCTGCTTCGTTCTTATGTGGAGCAAGGCAGCCATGCGGTGGTAGTGGATGTGGGTCACAGTTATCGCGGATTGTGCGAACTTTTAGGCGGCTACTATTTTACGTATTCAGAAAAAGAACCCATCTGCTTTAACCCTTTCTTCCTCGGGGAGGAGCCACTTGATACGGAAAAGAAGGAAAGTATAAAAACACTGCTGCTGGCCCTTTGGAAAAAAGATGATGAATCATTCACCCGTTCGGAATACGTGTCGTTGTCAAATGCTTTACAAGCTTATTTTGATCATGTAAAACAGCACAGCGATATTTTTCCCTGCTTCAATAGCTTTTATGAATTTTTGAAAGATGTGTTTC
>JBAVMD010000304.1:0-2570 GCA_049689695.1 Chitinophagaceae bacterium
GCTAAGGTCTTTGTTAAAGATTACATCAGGAAGAATGATGAATCGTTATCGAAGATCAGGCTTAAAAGCGATTGGCATTTCAACATCATGGATTCTATTTTCATGAAATACAATTTGCCCATCGAGCTGAAATACCTGGCAGTAATTGAATCTGAATTGAACTCAACCGCTACTTCGCGTGTTGGTGCAAAGGGCCCCTGGCAGTTTATGCCAGCTACAGCTAAAGTGCTTGGATTAAAGATCACACGCCGTTACGACGAACGCACTAACTATTATAAAAGTACGCGTGCTGCTGCTCTTTACCTGAGAGACCTGCACAGGCAGTTCGGTGATTGGTTACTGGTAGTTGCTGCTTACAATTGCGGCCCTGGTAATGTGCTGAAAGCAATCAAAAAAACCGGCAGCCGTAATTTCTGGAAGCTGCAGAATAGCTTGCCTGCAGAAAGCCGCGGACACGTGAAGAAGTTCATCGCCACGCATTATTATTTCGAAGGGCAAGGTGGTGAAACTACTATGACCAAGGCGGAGTTGCAGAAGTTGCTGGCGCAGAAGTAGCAGTTGGCAGTTGTGAGTTGGGAGTGGTGAGAAGGAAGTCATTAGGTCATTAGGTCATTAGGTCATTGTATTTAATTGAGCCATTGAGCCATTGAGCAATTTGCTAATTATCGCTTGTTGTTAGGGGTTCCTACGTTAGCCGTAGGCAGGCATCCAGGTGTTTCTTCTGAGGAAATACCGGATGCCTTTTGTTTATAAAGCATAGACTTCATTAAAAACTAACAATCGTTATCTTTGCTTCGGTCCGCCGGAGCTTTAGCGCGGCGACCTTCGGTCCGCCATAGCTTTTATGTAAGCGACCTTCGGTCGGCCGTAGTTTTAGCGCAGGCGACTTGATCATTTATAAACTAAATATGAGCACAAAACAAGTATATATCGTTTCTGCAGTTCGTACACCATTCGGAAGCTTTGGCGGATCATTGAAAGATGTTCCTGCAACAAAGCTGGGCGCAGCAGCCATTAAAGCAGCCATTGAAAAAGCAGGCATAAAACCAGAGCAGGTCGATGAAGTGCTCATGGGTTGCGTAATACAGGCCAACCTGGGACAAGCCCCTGCACGCCAGGCCGCAAAATTTGCAGGCCTGCCCGATAGCGTTATCTGCACTACTGTAAACAAAGTATGCGCAAGCGGCATGAAAGCCATAGCGCAGGGCGCGCAAAGCATTTTATTGGGCGATAGCGATATCGTAGTAGCGGGCGGCATGGAGAACATGAGCTCCGTTCCTTTTTATGTAGAGAACATGCGCTGGGGAAATAAATATGGCAATACAGGTTTGATAGACGGACTTGCAAAAGATGGTCTTACTGATTGCTACCATGGTTATGCCATGGGTTGCGCTGCCGATCTTACTGCTGTTGAACACAAGATCAGCCGCGAAGAGCAGGATGCATTCGCTATTGAAAGTTATAAGCGCAGCCAGTCTGCCTGGGACAATGGCAATTTTAAAAATGAAGTGGTACCCATCGAGCTTCCTTCTAAAAAAGGCGATGCTGTTAAATTTGAAAAAGATGAAGAGCCCTGGAATGTGAAATTTGATAAGATACCGGGACTGAAACCCGCATTCGGGAAAGAAGGTACTGTTACAGCTGCCAATGCCAGCACTATGAACGATGGAGCCGCCGCTCTTGTGCTGATGAGCGCAGAGAAAGCAAATGAATTAGGCATTAAGCCGCTTGCTATTATTCATTCTTATGCCGATGCAGAGCAAGCGCCTGAAAAATTCACTACCACGCCAAGCGTGGCTGTTCCTAAAGCAGTGAAGAAAGCTGGATTGCAGATGAGCGATATCAATTATTTCGAATTGAATGAAGCATTCAGCGTAGTGGGCGTTGCGAATATAAAATTGATGAACCTCGATCCCGCCAAAGTAAATGTTCATGGCGGTGCAGTATCTATAGGGCATCCTTTGGGAGCCAGTGGCGCAAGGATCATTGTAACGCTGCTTAATGTATTGCAGCAGAACAATGCAAAATATGGAGCGGCCGGTATATGCAATGGAGGCGGTGGGGCAAGCGCGATGGTTATTGAGCGGCTGTAAAAGGCTTCGCCTTTTTCAATCCCGAGAACTCATACATGGAAAAGGCGAAGCCTTTACTACACTTCGCTCGGGCTCACGCCAAACGCGGTCTTAAAACACTTGGAAAAATAAGTATGGCTGTTGAAGCCTACACGGTAAGCCACCTCAGAAGGGGTGGCTGCTTTTTTTACGAGTAATTCCTTTGCACGCAACAGCCTTGTGTTGCGCAACACATCGCTGGGCGATTGGCCGGTGATCGCAATGAGCTTTCTATGCAGTTGGCTTCGGCTCATGGCCACTTCTTTTGCCAGCTCTTCCACACCAAACTCTTCTTCACTCATATTCTTTTCTATTGCGTGCATCACTTTGTTCAAAAAGATCTCATCTGCACTGTTCACGCTTACTTCGGAAGGTTTTAGAATGATCTCGCCTGCAAATTTTTTACGCAGCAGCCTGCGCTGGTTTACCAGGTTACGCAGTCTTGCAAGCAGTTCCTGG
>JBAVMD010000305.1:0-1814 GCA_049689695.1 Chitinophagaceae bacterium
GAACAGTTTTATAAAAATAAAATCTCACCTGAACTGATCGAAAGAAATGGTTATTGGAACGAACTGATGGCGGAAATAAGCCTTCATATCATGAACAATAAGGGCAACGATGTACTGGAGGCCTCGATCTCTAAAATAGAGATCATCTGCAATGGGCGGATAAATGCAATCCAATCTGAAATAAAGATTCACGAACAATCATTGCAGGATCTTCTATTGAGTAAGGATGAGTTGAATGAAAGAATTCAAAGAGTGCAAGAGGTAATTGACAATGTCAACAAGCTGGTTCAGAATTTTTCTGAGCGAAAAAGAAGATTAAATGAAAAGGTAGAAAACGATATAAGGAACATAAAAATAAAAATTGCTCAACATGCAAGAAAAGAGTACGAAAACTGGTTGTCTGCTAAAAAAGCAACCAACGCTCTAAAAACAAGCGCGCATGAATTGAGGTATATTTTGAAAGAAAATATAGATCAATATTATACCACTGACACGGCGGATGCATATTTTGAAAAACTAATTCAGCACCAAACAGAGATTAAGGAGAAAATCGCCAGCCAGACTAAGGAATTATTTTATGAGGATAAATGGAAATTACCATTTATGCCAACTATTCCTGTTGCTAATTACATTGATGATGCCTTTAAGAAATTAAGTGGGAGTCCTTACAGGTTTGAAGTCGCTAAAGAAGGCAGGTTAATTTTCTGGATCGATAGTGAGGAAACAAAGGCGAATCTTGAAGGTATTGCCGCTACGGTTATCGACGAAGTGCTGGAAGTATTTAGCAGCGCTCTTATTTCCGGCATCCAGAAAGAACTGAATGATTTTTTTGGAGATTTGAGTAATGAAGTTATTACCAGGCTGAATAACTACCTAAGTATGTTGTCTGATATGCAGCAAAACTTTGCTGATAGATCTGGCAATGAGCAGAAAATGAGTGAACAGTTATCAGCTCTTCGTAAAGAGGTGGCTCGATTGAAAGAAAGTTGGAGTAAGATTCAAATAGAGGCTTGCATTCGAAATTAAGGGGACAAAGGGTAATGCCACCGGGCGTCCGTGCAGAAAAGTAATTAGCGTTGCCATATTAATTGTCAGCGGATTGCCTCACGGTTGCTATATTTAATTTGCGATACAAACCGTTTTTTACCAGTTTATCATACAACTCCTTGAAATACAACACCACCGAGTTCGATATTTGTCCTCTCGGGACTACAACTTAAAGATCCTATAAGGGTAACTTTTGTATTTCATAGCCAAATATCTTCCCTGACTAAGCTTTGGTAGGCGTCACGGTATAAAATACAGTGTCAATGAAAAAAAGTGTCTCCGAATTAACAAGCACATTTTCGTCGTGCATGTCTTCTAATATCAATCCAAATTGTTTGTGTTCGTAATCATGCCTTCTTGTGTTCGAAAATCCGTTAAACTCAAGAAAAGCCCTGATATCACTAAGATCAACCAAAGCATCGGAAATTATATAAGGTTGTTTAAGAACGGCGATCAGCGTTTCGCCTTCTTTCGAAAACCCCTGTGAGCTCATATCTTGTGTTCGGGAAAATTAAATTATGCAAGAGAATGCTATTCAAAAACTCTAGCCAGGTCGCGTAATATATTGCATCGTTTAGCTTAATTACATGGCGACCGTCTTCATGCAAATACACACGCGCTTCACCTCCGCGCTTGAGGAAAGATTGGTCTGTGGGAAACTGTGAGGATAACTCCAGCAGTGATATTTTCAATTTTGCTTCGGGTATCATCCGTTAACATTTGCTGTAAAATTAATAAAAAAACTCCAGTCCCACTACTGACCCCAA
>JBAVMD010000306.1:0-4050 GCA_049689695.1 Chitinophagaceae bacterium
CAGTAAAAACGGCGATGAAGAATTCCTGGAAGGATCTTATACCAGTATGAATACCCGCGATTCTTCCAATTGCGGACGCGGCAAGGTCTTTCTTCGCAAGGTTATCACTTCTGATTTTTACAAAGAACCTTTTCTTGTAAAGAGAGAAAAAGAAGCATTGAAAAAGAAGAACACGCCGGTAGTAGCTGAAAAACCTAAAACAACTACCAGCAATCCTCCCGTTGTTAAGAAGACCACTACTCCTCAGAATACTACTACCAAACCGCCGGCAGTAGTTGCTAAGAAAACGACGAATCCCCCGGTGAAAAAGCCTGAGACGACGGCAGAAAAAACGGTCGCCAAATCAAACCCTGCCAACACGGTGGTGAAGCCGGTAAACGTTGATTCAATAAAGGCTACAGATAAAAAGATCGTTACGACAGTACCTACGCCAAAGCAGTTGTCAACAAGGCAAAATGAACTTATAAAAACGATCACCGTTAATACTACAGATGTTACTGTTGACCTGTATGATAACGGAACGATCGATAACGATACGGTTTCAGTTTACCTGGATAAAAAGCTCGTAATTTCGAAACAGCGGCTCACAGAACGCGCCATTACTGTAAAGCTTAAGCTGGATGCAGAGAACGATTATCATGAATTGGTGATGGTAGCTGAGAACCTGGGTGAAATTCCCCCCAACACTTCATTAATGGTGGTTAAAGCAGGTGACAAGCAATATGAGGTGCGCATTACATCTACCGAGCAGAAAAATGCCGTGGTTATTTTCAAGTATGAAAAACCGGGTTGAGGATTACCGTTCACGTAAAAGCTGTCGCCTGAATGTTTGTTCTTATTAATTTTCACGAAAGGATAAATATGCGCACTACCCTTGCCGCACTCTTTTTATTGGTTTCTTCTGTTCTCTGCGCACAGGACCTCAATGGCATCTGGCGGGGAAAACTTACACCGGAAGCAGGTGGCTGCTTTCCTGTTTATTATCTTGAATTGCAGATAAGCTTTGCGAATAATATTATTGCCGGCAATGCCTATGATTATTACGATAGGGCGAGATTTGTGCGGCTCGATTTCAATGGGCGCTTCAATGCAAATACCAAAAGGCTGGTACTGATAGAAGATAAAATACTGAATGTGCAGATACCACGGGATTGTTTCCCCTGCATCAAAACATACGATCTCACCTATTCGAAGAATGGTAAAGAAGAATTTCTTACCGGCGATTTCAAAGGCTTTGCTGCAGACAGAAGAACACCCTGCCCTCCCGGCCGCATAGTGCTGCAGCGAATGCTGCAGGCGGAATTTCCTGTGGAGGTGAAGCAGAACGACACACTTGCCAGAATTCAGCAGAGCCTTCAGCTAAAGCCCCGCGAAAAAGAAATTGTGAAAACTTACCAGCTGGATACTTCGCACGTAAAAATAGAGTTGTATGATAATGCGGAGATAGATAACGATACTGTATCCGTATTTCTCAACAATACCTTATTGCTGTATAAAAAACGTTTGACTGATAAAGCGCTTCTGCTCACTGTGAATGCATTTCCGGGAACAGAATATGAGCTGATGATGTATGCTGACAATCTTGGCAGCATTCCGCCCAATACCGCGCTGATGGTAATCACATCAGGCAAGAAGCGGTATGAGCTGAGAGTGTCATCGTCAGAACAAAAAAGCGCCGTGGTTAAATTTGTTTTTAATCCAACCCAGTCCCAGTAAATGCACAGTCTGGCTGTATAATGATGTCACACGGGAGAATTTATTTTACAAACCCGTAAAACATTTATTATGCGAACAAGCCTGTTTCTCTCCTGCTTCTTATTGCTCGCCTCTTTTTCTTTTGCACAAAACATCAGTGGAATCTGGCATGGTTTCCAGGTGTATCGCGACAAAGGCGAATACAAAGAATACCGCATTACGGTAGACCTGAAGATGTCTGACGACAGCGTTAAAGGCACTATGCAATTGAAATCGCCTTTGAAGGGAATGATCACCAGCAGTCTTTCCGGAACGATCGACAAAAAAGGAAATCTTTTTCTGAAAGAAGACGGTATTCTTACAGAAGGGGTTACCGCTGAAGATGCAAAGCTGTGCAGCTATGTTTTGAAAGTGAAGGAGAATTCTCTGAATGGAAAAGGAAGATCAAAGTTTAAGGGCTATGATCATTTGAAGGTGAGGTTGCAGAGGAAGGAAACTTATTAAGTAAGGGACAAGGCACAAGGGACAAGAAGCAAGATAAGAGGATACTTCGTGCTTAATATCTTGTCTTGCTTCTTGTCCCTTGTGCCTTGTTCCTTGTCCCTTGGATACTTAGTTTCTTGCTACAGGCGCCGGTTTCCTCGGAATCTTCTGGTCCCGCATGGCCGCATGATAAACAAATGATGCAACAATGATGGCCGCCTGCTTCAGATCATCTGCCTGCAGGTGATCGAATGAGTCCATATTGGTATGGTGCGTGCGGCTGTCGTACTCAATCTCATCCTGTATGAACTGGAAGCCCGGCAAGCCGATGGCATCAAAAGCAAGATGATCTGTGCCACCTGTGTTCTGCAATGTTACTGTTGTTGCGCCCAGATCGCGGAAAGGCTCCAGCCAGCTGGCAAAAATGGGTTTTGCAGCTTCATTCCCTTGAGTATAAATTCCCCTTATTTTACCAGTACCGTTATCAAGGTTAAAATAAACCGATACTTTTTCTCCTTCAGCATTTGGCTTACGGTTAGCCGTATCCGTAAAATGATTGCGCACATAATTGCGCGATCCATGCAATCCCTGCTCTTCTCCACCCCAGAGTGCGATCCTGATGGTCCTTCTCGGTTTTACGCCAACTGTTTTCAAAATACGCAAGGCTTCCATCATCACTGCGCAACCAGCTGCATTATCTGTAGCGCCAACTGAGCCATGCCATGAATCAAGGTGTCCGCCCAGCATTACCAGTTCGTCTTTTAAAGAAGGATCAGTGCCTGGAATTTCTGCGATCACATTATAGCCTTTCACATCGTCTTTATAAAATTTGGTCTTTACATCAACTTCTGTTTTAACAGCCACCTGGCTCATGAGCAGTCGCTGCAGCGTCATGTAATCTTCATAGGCTATCATCACATCCAACATATTTTCAGGTGCAGCCGCAGTGTAAGCGCCTCCACCGGATACGAAGAGAGTACCATCCCTGCCTCTTGTGCTGGCGCTGAGCAATCCTACAGCACCTTCATCTCGTGCCATGTCGCGGATACGGTTCATCATCGACATAGTTCCCTGCTGGCGGTTACCCGGATTCCCTCTTGGGCGGGCGGGAACATTCTTTGGATCATACGCCGCCATTTTGGTCAGGTCTTCATCGGTATAACGCAATGCATCGGAAGCAAATGTCGGCTTCAATGTATCGTTGCGGGGGACGAGAACGATCTTTCCTTTCAGTTTACCCTTGTATGAAAGCAGCTCTGCAGAATCTTTTGCGTTCACCAAAATCACATCGGCGGTTTTGAGGCCGTCGCTTCCTTTGGTCCATGCTTTTGGAAAAGCGATGATCGGCTTATAATATGGTTGCGTCATGGCTACGTAGGAACGTTGCAATTCCCAGCCTTTTCCCCAATCGCCCCAAGCTTCGAGCTTTGCATTTTGCAATCCCCATTCTGCCAGTTTATTTTTTGCCCAGTTGGAAGCGCGGTTGTAACCGGGTGAACCCTGCAATCGCGGGCCGCTCACTTCTGTGAGGTAAAATGCAATGTCCATTACTTTGGAATTATTCAATCCTTCGGTTCGGATCTTCTGCACCACGGCAGCGTCTACTTTTTCGTCCTGTGCTAAGAGGGAAATGCTAAAAGAGATGAATAAAAAAATTATCGGCAGTTTTCTCATATACGTCAGTTTATAGATAGGACGAGAAAGGTAAGTATTTCCTTCGGAATGAGAGGATTTCACGCAAAGGGAGGGAACGCGGATTATCAGGATCAGTTAGGATTTTTTAAGATCAGTCGGTGAGTTTACTTAGCGGTTGACATTAGCTAGAATAAATCTTAAAAAATCCTAACTGATCCTGATAATCCGCGTTCCCTC
>JBAVMD010000307.1:0-2428 GCA_049689695.1 Chitinophagaceae bacterium
TGCTAACGCTGATTATTAAAGCATACACAGGTGAGTATATTTTTACTTATACAACGCTGCTCTTTACCATCATATCAGGTTTGATTGTTACTTCCATGCTGATTGTGCAGAAGTTTGATAAAGACAATCCATACATAAGGAAGTTGTGCAAAGGAGATGCGGCTGGTTGCAACAGCGTGCTGGAATCGCGTGCGTCTATGTTCCTGGGAATTATCAGCTGGGCCGAAATCGGGTTGCTTTATTTTGGAATAACACTCGCGTACCTGTTAGCGGGCAATGCACTGGGGTACACAACATATCTTCAACTGGTTGCTGTTCTTACCTTATTTGCTTTGCCTTATACTTTGTTTTCGATTTACTATCAGTACCGGATGAAGCAGTGGTGTCTGCTTTGTTTAACAGTGCAGGGTTTACTGTGGGTGCAATTTTTCATTGCGCTGCCTGTTTTACGCGGCTTTGGAACAATTGCGGTTAACGAAGTTTTTGGTTTTTTAATGACAGCAGCGGCAGTGCTATCTGTCTGGCTCTTATTAAAGCCGGTCGTGAAGGCTTACCTGCAGCGTAATTCGCTGATAAGGGAATTGAATAAATTCAAGCATGATCCGGAGTTGTTCCTCGGCATACTTCAATCCCAACCGTCAATGCCGGACGTACAGGGATCGGATGCAATTGTATTTGGCAACGCTGCTGCGCCTTATTCTATGGTGATGGTCACCAACCCGTTCTGCGGTCCTTGCGCCGAAATGCATAAAAAAATGGGAGGATTGCTTGCTGAATTTCCCGACAAGCTGAGCATGATAACCATTTTTTCCACAAACCCTGCCGAAGGAGAAAGAACACAGGTTGCAGAGCACATGATTAAGTTATATGCAGAACGGGGTCATGAAAAGTCGTTGAAGATATTTAAAGACTGGTATGCTTCAGAAAATAAGAATGCGGGAGAGTGGATAAAGATGCATCCTTCTATTGAAAATGATAGCAGCAAGGTGCAGCAAATCATGCAGGCGCACGCAGATTTTTGCCATACAGCACAAATTCATGAAACGCCTACACTGTACCTGAATGGTCATTTGCTACCAGAACAATATACTATTGATGACATCAGGTTTTTATTAAAGATATTGTAGCGATAAGAAGCAATACTCAGGCTATATCTTTCTGATGAGCTATAATAAATTCAATGATCTGTTCCAGCGGCGTATCGATCCTTGAAAGAGCGTCCTGTATATCGTCACGGCTAACCTGCGCGGCAAAGGAAGAGGTCTTTAATTTTTTCATCACGCTTTTTGCATCCATGCCATCATAGCGGGCAGGGCGAATCAGTGCAGATGCATGGATGAACCCCGAAAGCTCATCGAACACATAGATCATTTTATCCATGGTGTTTTCTGGCTCCACTCCAAAATACCTTGGTCCGTGTGAAGCAATGCAATGGATCACTTCAGGATCTATATTTCTTTTTTCCAATTCTTCGATGATGACCCTGCAATGATCATCAGGATATTTTTCCCAGTCAGCATCATGCAGTAAACCTGCAAGTTCCCACTTCAATGCAGTCTGTTCATCGGCATTCTCCTTTTCAACAGCCCAGGCTTTCATTACGGCAGCTACCTGCTTCATGTGCAGGCGCAGCCTGTCGTTAGGAACCCAATCGTTTAATAATTGATGGGCTTCTTCAATAGGCATAAGATTACCTGCATTGGCCGCGTCACCAAATGTGGTGCGGTTGAGGGAATGCGTGAGTGTAGACATTGGTAAAATATTAAGGCTGCAATTTATATTCTTTCAGCAATGCATCAGCAGGCAGGCGAAGCATTTTGCTGAAGATGCGGATCATGGTGAGAGAAAGCGGCTGTTTGTAGTTGAGCACTTTGCTGATAGTGCCTTTATCGCCATAAGCTTTTGCAAGATCGGCTGGTTTATACCCGAAATCTTCCATGCGGATTTTTATCATTTCAATGGGATCAACCTCCGGAAGGTTCCAGAGTTTTTCTTCATATTGGTTGATCAGAAGGGCCAGCAGCAATTTCTCTTTGTGCTCTGCTGAGCCTTTTTTTGCCTCTCTCACTTCCTCGTAGCGGGTGCTGGCTTTTTGATAATCTTTTTTGTTTTCAATTAAGAACCACTGTGCCATAGTTAAATTATTTCAGGGTTTATTCTATCATATTCATTATGTGTGCCTATAAAACGTATTTCCACAATCTGATCTTCATAATCTATATGGGCAATAAGCCTGTATAGGTTATGAACTATTTCAAACCTTGCTTTATTACTTGCAATCATTTTTGCTCTCGGAAAATCTGCGAGCACGTCTTGCTTCTTCTTCCATGAAGCAAGTTTTACAGTCGCTTTCCATGTTGAAAGGCTTTTTCTCGAATTAGCGTGGCTGGCAGCAAAATCCAGCAATTTGGTTAGGTAAACGATATGC
>JBAVMD010000308.1:0-1869 GCA_049689695.1 Chitinophagaceae bacterium
CCTTTACCGGTGGAGATCACTACCAATGCAGGAACAAGAAGAGTAATGGTTGATAAGAAAGGGATGGACTTTAAAAGCACCGTGAAGCCTGAGGTAGATAAAAAGGATTTTTATTTTAAGAAAGTAACGTTTGAATAATAAGAAGGGAACGCGGATCATCAGGATCTGTCAGGATTTTTTAAGATTAGTTGTTGCCATTACTCAGTCATTCACCACTTTACGAACAATCCTAATAAATCCTGACAGATCCTGATGATCCGCGTTCCCCTTCTTACCATAAAAAACTAACTAAAATCAAAAACTTTGGAAAAGATACTCACTCCCAACGCTCCCGCACCAGGCGGCCACTACTCACAGGCAACCGTATTCGAAAATTTAATCTTTGTTGCGGGCCAGCTTCCCATTGATGCGCTGACCGGTGAAAAGATCAACGGCCCTATTGAAGTGCAAACCCTCCGGGCGTTGCTCAACCTGCGGGCCATTTTACAGGCTGCAGGCAGCGATACAGACCAGGTGCTGAAAACAACCGTATTTGTGGCAGACATCAGCCTTTGGGGCAAAGTGAACGAAGTATACAGTGAATTTTTTGGCGATCACAAGCCCGCACGCTCCATTGTACCCACTAAAGAACTGAATCACGGATTTTTAATAGAGATCGAAGCTATTGCCATAAAAAAACAGTCATGATCACAAAGGAATCTATCATTTCCGCCCACGAACGCATAAAGCCATATATACATCACACGCCGGTGCTTACCAGTGAAGCCATCAACAAAATAGCCGGCGCTTCAATTTTTTTCAAGTGCGAAAATTTCCAGAAGGTAGGCGCCTTCAAGGCAAGAGGCGCTATGAATGCCATCCTCAGCCTGTCGAAAGATGAATTGAACAAGGGCGTGGGTACGCATTCCTCCGGCAATCATGCACAGGCGCTTGCAAGAGCCGCGAAAGTATTGAATGTGCCATCGTATATCGTAATGCCCCGCACCGCTCCTGCTATAAAAAAAGCAGGTGTTGAAGGATACGGCGGACAAATATTTGAATGCGAACCTACTTTAGCTGCACGCGAATCAACGCTTGCTGAAGTGGTAGCCAAAACCGGCGCTGCTGAAATACATCCTTTCGATAATTATAAAGTGATAGAAGGACAAGCCACAGCCGCAAAAGAATTACTGGAAGAGATCAATGATCTCGACATCATTATTACACCGGTTGGCGGCGGCGGACTTTTAAGCGGCACCGCATTGGCAGCTCATTTTTTTTCTGACAAGACCACGGTACTTGCCGGCGAACCCGAGGGCGCTGACGATGCATTCCGTTCCATGAAAAGCGGGCAGATAGAACCCAGCCAGTCAAATACCATTGCAGACGGTTTGCTCACCAGCCTGAGCGCAAAAACTTTCGCCATCATCAGGGAACATGTAAAAGAAGTGATCACAGTTTCAGAAGATGAGATCATTGCGGCCATGCGGCTGCTCTGGGAACGCATGAAGATAGTTGTAGAGCCATCGGGCGCAGTGCCGTTTGCGGCTATACTTAAGCGCAAGGATGATCTTGCAGGTAAAAGAATAGGCGTGATTATTTCCGGGGGGAATGTGGATTTGCAGAAAGTTGGGAAATTCTTCCTGTAACGCGAATTTTTATTTCGCAAGAGAAGCGAAACAGAGTTTCGCTATACAACACATCAATATGAAAAAGATTTTCTGGACGGGCCTCATCGGTTTACTGCTTTTTGAAGTGGCGAACGTGTATTTTATTATGCCGATGCCGGGC
This sequence comes from Chitinophagaceae bacterium, assembly GCA_049689695.1. Classification (GTDB taxonomy): domain Bacteria; phylum Bacteroidota; class Bacteroidia; order Chitinophagales; family Chitinophagaceae; genus DASPKM01. The sequence continues at coordinate 1,771 of JBAVMD010000308.1, forward strand.
AGCCAGGAAATGAACAGCATCGATACGGCGTACTTTCTGTATCAATGGCGCTGGGTATTCAGGGGATTGTTCATCGGCATGATCGCCATCGGCCTGCTG
>JBAVMD010000309.1:0-1973 GCA_049689695.1 Chitinophagaceae bacterium
GACCTACTCAGGCAGCACGGATACGTGAATGTATATGCAGGTGTTGGGGTTCCTAATATCAAGAGCGAAAAATTTCACCTGGCAGTTGGCTTTTATGAAGTGGGTTATTTTAAAAAGATCGGTTACAAGTTCGGAAGCTGGCACGATACAAGATGGTTTCAGCTTCATTTGGTAGAACATCCTGATGTTTCTGCGCAGCTTAAAACATCAGCCGAAATGGAAAACAATCCTGAGTTTATTGCAATACTCAAACGTGCTAACGAAAAATTTGCTGATATAAGCTGAGAAGTGCGCGGCAGGAAACAAAAAAGGATGCCCCTTTAAGAAGCATCCTTCATTTTCCGAACTGATGGTTGTTTTAAAAACCTTTAGCAAAAGGCTTGGGTTGTAATTGAAATTTCTTAACAGAAACATCCATGGTGTCCAGCGAATAAGCATTTACTTCACCCGTGGTTTTAATGCGGGCAACAGAGCCGTCCTCAACAAACACAGTGATCTCTTCGCTGCGCAGAATACCTTCGGTGCTTACCTGCGTGTTTTGTCCTAATGTAAGTCTCTTCAATTGGTTCACTACTACATAAATTGTTTCTTTGCCGGAATGGCCGATAGATTTAATATGCATAGAACCGCCGGAAATGGTAGTGCTGAGTTTCTCAAACACTTTCATATCGCCTTTAACTTCGCTATCGAAAGTTTCGGCGCTTACCAGCACCACTCTCATGTTGTCTCCCAGGCTGATGTTCTGTAATTGTCCTGCGGAGATCAGCAGGCGGCTTTCGTCCTGCGCCTGGGCCGTTAAAAATCCGGATGCAACCGTGAATAACAGGAATAAAATCTTTTTCATGACTTGAGCTTTAATTTTTTGTTTTGTTTTATTGACAGGGCAAAAGTCAGGAAACAAACTACCTTTTTCTATTCCCGAAAGCGTTGAGAAACTCCCCGATTAGGGTGAGTTGAAACAGTTGCAACTCACAACTCACGGCTCACGACTCACAGCTCACAACTGCCTGCCACCTACTAATAATCAGAGTATTCCGTGGGATAAAGAAACATTATATCGATTTTAGAGACATTGTTCTGGTATTCGCTCATCACCCGCAGCTTCTTCCATTGCTCATCATTTGAAAAAGTCTTCCAATGCTCATCACGACTTGCTTTGCTGTCAAAACTTGTCATGTACATTAAGTTAGGCATGCGGCTGCCCGAGATCACTTCTGCATAAAAAACAGCATTAAACCCTAATCTTTTAAAAAGACCTACTTCGTCACCATCATTGAACATTTTCACCTTGTTGATATAATATTTTTCGGTAGGTCCTTCATAGCTTCTTAATTCGTACACCCGCTCAGATCTTGGGCCGGTAAGTGGCGAGGGCTGAAGACGGGGCATGCCACTGAAAGCCTGCATAAGTATTGATTCCATCCGCACATAAGGTGCTTCATTGTAAGCTGCATCTATATAGTCCTTCCCGGCAGCGGCATATTGCCGGTCTTTCTCCAAACTGCGATCCAGGTTCTCAAATTGTTTGAATGATTTGAAAGGGATCAGCACATATACCAGCCGCTCAACAGTATCCGGCGTTATTTGCTTGAACACACCTATGTTTTTGATGCCTGCCCTGTGCACAGCCGGCAACCATGCGTTCTGTAAAAACCTGTCAATCCTTTCCTCCTGGATTTTAGTTTTGAGATGATATATCTTTAACTGAAAATATTCTTTGCTTTGGCTTTTAGCGGTAAGGATTGCTGTACAGGCCAGGAAAACAACTAGAAATATTTTTTGCATGCTGATTATTTGGCACAAATTAGTAATTGCTATTGAAGTACAGGTTTACTTAAATTTAAAATATCCGATAAGAATTGGCCCCGGAACGGAATTTGCATATTCTCTTCTACAATTACACAAAATGAAAAAATTAATCTTCCTGGTATCCTGCATGATCACGACCATTTCTATAATTGCGCAGACCAAAG
>JBAVMD010000310.1:0-9611 GCA_049689695.1 Chitinophagaceae bacterium
CAACAAACCCAATCCGTGCTTGCAGGGAAATTTGCGGCTGGGGCAGGAACATTTGAATGCGATGTTTGCAAGATCAACCTGCGTTTGGTACGGCTTGCTGCCGCTTCCCTTGCATTCTCCCCAGAGCGCAGTTTCATTTGCGCCTTTGCTTACCCATTTGGAAGCATTGGACAGTTCTTTGCCGGATTTTTTTGAAGATTCATCCGGTGCAAGCGCCAGTATTTGTTCTTCGGATAAGTTCAAGAGATTTAATTGGGCTTGTAATATAGCTATTTTAAGTGCCGCTGCAATTGCTGAAAAGCACTGATGAACATTTTGAATTTATTATCACTCTGTCCCCAGGCAATATTATTATGCTGAAAAATATATTTCAGTTGGTCGCTGGCTTTAAAGCAATCTTCCGGATCGTAAAAATAAGATACCCATCGTGCAGGTAATTCTTCTACAGGCTTCAATCCAAAACCATTGCCGTATATCTTGATGGGCGTGGGAGTGCTTCTGACATCCACTGATTTGTATTCTTTTTTCAGTGCCCAGGTAAAATAGGCTTCCCAGAACCGGCAGTGATTGTAAAGGCGCTCCTTTATTTCATTATCGTTTTCTTTTTTTGCTGCAGGTATTCGCCATTCATTGTTTTCTTTGGCAAAAGGGTTTTCAGACAGATCTGTTTCGGGCAATGGCTGGCTTTCGAAATTAGCAATCGCGCGATTGGCGATGCTCAACTGCATTTCTTTTCCTTTTGTGGTGAAATGAAAGCGGTTGATCTTCCCCTGGTGATCTTTAAGAAAAAGTTCCTGGTCTTCTTTGTGCCAGGTTCCATGTTCGAACTTTCCAAAATCACGGGTATAAGTGCCGTCGGCACGGAGCTGTAAAAAACTTACGGGGTTCAGCAGCGTATCATTTCCTGCAACAGTTCCGCTGCTGTACGTGAAGAACCATAATTTGGCCAGGCGATCTTTCTTAGATGTGCACGCGCCAAGCAGCACGCTTAACGCAATGCTGTACATACATAACCTGGCACTCAGCTTTAACGCAGATGTTTTGATCATATCAACAGGCATAATTACCGGTAAGGCATGTGTTCATCAAAAAAAGATTGCACTGCATTGTTCCAGGTTTTGAGTATGTCGTTCCGCTTTTCATTCAGCATTTTGTTAGTGAAATTGAACTGGTTCACACCCTTATTCATGGCATCGATCGCTTTGTTATAATTGTTTATGTCCTGCTGTGTGCGTTTAGATGCAGGGATGGCATTGAATGCTTTTTTCACCTGCTCGAAATTCTCTGATTTCATAATGAAATCTGTCATCACTCCAACCTTATCGTTGGCTTCGTCCTGTAGAAATTGCAACACCTGGCGGCAGGCAACTATCAATCTTGCGTCGTTCTCGAATGGTTTAGTATCCTGCAGCTTCGCAAGCCCTTCTGTTGTGAATTTGAGGAGCGAATTGCGGTTCTGCTCAATGGAATTTACATTTTTGGTATCTACGGCCGCAATAAGGTACATCTCCTGCTTGTGGCTTTTAAAGAAAATAAGATAGAGCTGGTGATAATAGTTGTTTACTTTTTCTGCTTTTTCAAGCTTCATGTCCAGCAGCGAGGTCTGGTCAACAACAGTTACATTGTATTTTTTGGCAAACTGGTCCCACACGGCAGAGCGTGCAACGCCTGCCTCTTTCAGCTTTTCGTTTGCTTTTTCCTGTACCATCAGGTAGGCTTCCATGTTATCGTAAGACTGCTCTGCTATCTCTTCCATGTTCACTATTTTTCCATAGTCTTCGTTGAACACGGAATACATCATTTTAAGGTAGTTTACAGATGCATCACGCAGTGTTTTATCGCCTTTGTAAGAGGGCATTTCGTGTACCTTAAAGCGTGTTTCATAAATGGAGTTCATCAGGTCCTGCCTTCTCTTTTCAACTTTCCGCAGGCTTTTTCCATGAGAAGCGCCGCTCATGTAGCTGATGTATTTAGCGCTGATGGCTTCTTCGGTTTTAACGATGTACGACATGTAATCGCCGGCGTTGGCAAATTCCTGCGCTGCGGCGCTGCAGCTGATGACGATGCAAAGCAATAAGCAATTGATCCTTTTTCTCATTTTCATACACTGGTCAGTTTTGTTTACCTGTAAGCAGGATTAAATCATTCAAAATATTACACGCTTCCTGTATGTAAATATCATACAGCAGCCTTTGTTTCCATTGATTGTTCAGCGTTTGTTCAAACGCATTAGTATTTATTTTTTGTTTGTCGAACAAGGTATTGTCGGCTTCATATTTTCCTGCAATGGGTTTGTCTGCGGTAGCAGTTCCCGGGGCAGAAGGAATGCTTGCATGAAAGCCTGTAAAATATTCGCTCCATTTCAACGGCACCATACCTGTTTCGGCATTTTGTTGCTTTTTCAGCAGGGCGCCTGCCTGCCTTAGCTTTTCAAAAGCAGGAATAGCAGCCACACGGCTTTCGCTTTTTTGTTTGAGTACACTTACCGGAAGCGCAGTAAGCGGTTTATAATATTGATTTCTTTTAGTGGTATCCGCGGCAAGTGCATTTGGCATCAGTGATTCGGAGTAATCCAATTCGTCAAATATTTCCGGAAGGCTGATGTCTGGCTTCACGCCCTGGTGCTGTGTAGTGCTTCCGTTAACGCGGTAAAATTTCAGCACGGTCAGTTTTACGTATCCATGCTGTGGGTCCATATCGGTAATAACTGATCCCTTTCCCGTTCTGCTGGTATCTACAGGCAGAATGACCTGCGCAGTTCCTTTACCAAATGTGTTGCCGCCTGCAACAACAGCGCGGTTATAATCCTGCAGCACCGCGGCCAGCAGCTCAGATGCAGATGCGCTTTGGCCATTCACTAAAAGCAGGAGCGGCCCGTCGTAAATAGTGCCGCGGTTCATGTCTTTTACAGTGATCGCCTTGGCGTCTTTGCCCTTGAGAAGGGCAAGCGGACCATCTTCAATAAAAATGCCTGCCATATTAAGCGCCTCCTGCATGGAGCCGCCGCCATTGTATCTTACGTCGAGAATAAGTCCCTGTATGTTTTCTTTTTTCAATTTCACGATCTCTTTTGCAACATCATTGGCGCAGCTGGATTCGCCGCTTCCTTCGAAGGGGGTGTAGAACGCAGGTAAATAAATATAACCGATGCTGCGCTCGCCTTTCAGAATAAATCCCTTCACAACATGATCATCATTGTGGATGACCTCTTTCACAAGCGGTATGGTTTTCACAACGCCATCGGCTTTTCTTACGGTGATATCGAGCCTGCTGGTATTGGCCTGGTCCAGTATGCCGGAAATTTCTTCTGCACTGGCCCCGTCTGTATTAATGGGCTCTTTGCCTTCCCACGCAAGTTGCACGATGATGTCGCCCGGGTTCAGCTCACCGCTTTTCCACGCAGGGCTGCCCGGCATTATCTGCGCCAGCTCAATTTCTCCTTTTGCATTTTCCATCACAGATAACCCGAAGTAAAGTCCTTCAGCGCCCATCTGGGTTTCAAATGCCTCCTTCTCTGTTTTGGGCATGTATGCCGTGTGCGGGTCAAAAAGGTTTGCTATGGTTTCGCAATAAATAGAAGCGATGTAATTTTCATACCCCGAGGGATGCTGCAATGTTTTTTTAATGTTGCGCAGCTCAGCAGCTTTGGTTTTTTCCCGCGCCTGCGGCTCATACTGCAGGCAGCTTTTTGCATCGCCTCTTCTCATTTCACAGATGCCGGCAAGAAAATCGAGCGTCTGGTATTTAAGCCATTTTTGCCATTTCAATTTAAATTGCTGGTCATTGGCTGCATAATGCAGGCTGTCCGGAGTCAATGCAAGCTTTTCTGCAACCGTAAGATCGAATGGTTTTTGAAGCAGTGTGTTGACGAGGGTATCGGTTTTTTTCAATCGTTCTTTATATAAAAGAAGAAATTTATCGAGAAAATTCCATTGACTGCCATTCAGTTCATCATCCAATTGCTGGCGAAAAACCGAAAGCTGCTTTGCATCGTCTGCGGTGAAATACAATTTATATGGATCGATGCGTTCAAGGAATTCATCGTACAGGCTGGCTGAAAAAGCATCGTTCACAGGCCGTGGACTGTAGTGTTCACGTTCTATCACGCGCTTAAGCGTTACGGCCTGGCTCTGTAATTTTCTGGACTGCGAAGTGCCGTTAAAGGCGCAGGCCAGCAAGGCTGATAATATGAATGCACGAACCGGTTTCCACATGTGCTTACGGGGTTGGGCACAAGATAAAAATTTCCGGGAAATTGAGAATAGTGGAAAAATCAGGCTGCGGGTGCCGGTTAGGGCAACAAGCACAGTTATCAGCTATTTCTGCACGTTTACAGGCTGAAACCGCACGGATATCATGGAATGCTTTTTTTTAAAAAAGCACGTATTTATCAGACCCGTTTTTTCGTTATAGTTAACTAAATCCAAACCTCTTGAAAAAGTCTACCCTCTTTTTCGCTGCTTTAGTTTGTGTTCAATTGGCTGTGGCACAACCATCTTTGCCTGATACAGGCGGTGTACTCAAGCCCCAGAAAGAGAACGTAATCAACGCCAATACCATACTTAAGATAGAGAACCTCGGCTTTCGCATCAACAGCGTTCTGCCCGAATTAAGGCCCACCGTTTCCGCGGATGGGAAATTGCTGTTCTTCATTTGCGAGAATCATCCTGAAAATACAAAATACCGGTCGGTGCCTAATTCTCAGGACATCTGGTATTCTGAAAAAGACAGCAATGGCAAATGGCAGGATGCGGTTCACCTTGGTGCTCCCCTGAATACGATGCAATACAATGCCGTGTATTGGATATCTCCTGACAACAACAGGATCTTGATTCGCGGCGCTTTCAATGATGGCGCTTTCTATGGCAAGGGCGTAAGCATTTGCTATCGCAAGCGTGATGGCAATTGGAGCGAACCAAACGCATTGCGCATAAAAAATTATTACGATTATGATCGCGGCCTGCAGTCAGGTGCCAGCATGACGCACGATGGGCAAACCCTGTTGCTCTACATGACGCCCGAAAAAGGCGGTCACAATAATGACCTCTTCGCCTGTTTTTTGCAAAAAGACGGAAGCTGGTCTGAACCGCGAAGCCTTGGCAAAAAAATTAACCTGCCCGATCATGATGAGATGACGCCCTACATAGCTTCTGACGGTGTTACCATGTATTTCAGCAGCAACCGGCCTGGTGGTATTGGCGATAATGATATCTGGATGACGAAGCGCCTGGATAAAACCTGGCAGAAATGGAGCGAACCGGTAAACCTCGACACTCCCATCAATACAACTGATTGGGATGCGTTCTTTACATTGGACGCCGGCGGTGAATATGCTTATTTAACTACCAATCTTAAAACTTTAGGTGAAAGCGATGTGGTACGTGTGCAATTGCTGGAGAAAGAAAAACCAAATCCCGTTGTATTGGTAAGCGGCAACGTGTACAACAAGAAAACAAACCAACCTTTGAGCGCTTCGTTGATATATGAAACGCTGCCGGATGGTGTACAGGCGGGCAATGGAATGTCCAGCGAAGTGGACGGCGCTTTCAAAGTAGTATTGCCTTACGATAAGAATTATCTTATCAGGGCCAATGCAGATAAATTCTTTGCGGTGTCTGAAAATCTGAACCTGGATTCATTGATAAAAGCGGGGTATAAGGAGATACACAAAGACCTTTATCTGGTTCCTATTGAGATAGGGCAGATCGTTAGATTGAACAATGTATTCTTCGATTTCGATAAATACAATCTGCGCCCGGAATCTTTTGTTGAGCTGGACCGCGTAGTGAAATTACTGAATGAAAACCCTGCGATAGAAATTGAGATGAGCGCGCATACGGATAGCTATGGATCGGATGAGTACAATTTTACGCTGAGTGATAACCGCGCTAAATCAGTAAGGGAGTACATTGTTTCAAAAGGTATTGCTCCCGGAAGGATCATCTCGCAGGGATATGGTGAAACAAAGCACGTGGCAGATAATGAAACGGCCGAGAACAGGCAGCTGAACAGGCGCGTTGAATTTAAGATTTTGAAGAACTAGCTATCCGGCCGCTATCCGGCCGCTTCCAGCGGCCTGATAGCTAATAAATAGCAGATAACAAAGAAAGCACGGATTAACATTAGCTTTTGACTCTTTGAGTTCTTCGGATTAAAGGATTACACGGATTACCGCTTCGCGGTTTCTTAATCCGTGTAATCCTCTAATCCTTCTTTCAATCCGTGATCATTCCTTCTTCCAATCCGTGATCATTCTTTCTTCAATACTTCAATATCTTTTATTAATTGTTCCACCTCCAGCGCAAGCGTGCCATTATAAATACCCCTGATCCTTTTATTCTTATCCACAAGTAATATATGCTCGGTGTGCAGGAACTCAGTACTGTCCTTTGTAAATCCTATGTCTTCTTCGGCGAAGTAAGAAGTGCGTGCAAGATGATAAATAGAGGATTGCTTTCCTGTAAGAAAATGCCAGTTAGGGTTGATGATATTTTTTGCAGTTACATATTTCTTTAACCTGGCTACGCTGTCTATCCAGGGAGTTACCGTAAACGAAAGCAGTACAAGATTACTATCGTTGTTAAAGGCATTGCTTAGTTTTTGCAGATGATCTGTCATCACCGGGCAGATGCTGCCGCAACTGGTGAAAATAAAATCAGCCACGTGTATCTTTCCCTCAATTGTTTTTTGTGTGATGAGTTTTCCATCCTGGTTGGTGAACGAAAAATCTGCTATCTGGTGCGATACCGATTTATTCACTGCTTCGCCTGATGATAAAAACTGCGGGGTAAAATCAGGCGTATTGTAATACGGAAGATCTGCACGCGGCTCCGGCTTGCACGAAAACAGCAAAAAGCTAATGAACATTGAATATACTATCCGATACATTCCTGCAGTTTTTAGTTCCCAGCAATCCAAAGCGGCGGCCGTTGACGATGGTGTAGTTAGATCTTATTTTGCCGTTATCGTACCATGCCATCTGCCTTCCATTTTCATGTCCGTAGCTGTAGTTCATTTCCTTTACCAGTGCTCCATTGCTCAGCCATTCCCTGCAGCTGCCATGGTATTCATCATTTGAAAAATTGTACTCCAGCTTTTTGCTGCCATTCTCCCAGAACGCAAGATATTTTCCTGTTTTCTTTCCATTCTCAAAATACCTTACTTCTTTCAACTCGTGTGCAGGATAAAATTCTTTCCATTCTCCATCTTCTTTTCCGTTGGAATAGGTTCTGGTAAAAACGGTGTCGCTTTCGGAAATCGTAAACAATTTTCCTGAGAATACCTGGCTGTTCACAGTTGTAATGCCGCCGCGTGTTTTGATAACAGCGCTGTCCGCATTCACGAAAGCCAGTGTTGCCGGTTTTTTTGCAGGCTTATTGCAGGCGATGCTTAACAGCACCATCATCAGCATGCTATTGAGATACAGTGCCCGGTGTTCCGTAATACCCGCTGCCATTGATGTAAGGATCATTTGAAGTAACGTGATAATGATAGATGCCATTTGGAAAATCTGCCGTAGCATGCGTATGACCATGATAAGCGTCCAGGCTGGCATTGGTGATGGTTGTTCCGTTCTCTATTGGGCCATATACGGGAAATCCGTCCAGCAGAAAACCCAACAGCACTGATTTGCCTTTTTGTGCGGTTATATAAGTTGGCTCTACATGATAATGATATCCGCCCATCTGCTGCGGGTGCCCGTTGTACTGATCGAATGAATTAATCTCTCCTGTCAATGGCTGATTAGGCCCTGCATATTGATTGTAAAAAGGAACGCCATTCAGCGAAATGCCGATAGGCCCTAAAGGCGTAGCGCTGTGATTGGATGCTACCGCAGGATTGATGGGGATTTTAAAAGTAAGATTAGCGGTTTGTATTTTATTGGGGTTTTGCGCCCAGCTGGGATTGGTGCCGTTGTAAGCTTCGTACAAAGAGGCCCATTGCGTTCCCTGGTAATAAGGACTTTTATGATCGGGCCTGCCATTGCTTTTTATAATTACGTAATTGCCTTCGATGTATACGTCTGTTGCACCGTAGATCTTTTTATACACTTCAGGAACATCTGTACTGGTGCCGGAGTTGTTGCTTTTTTTGCAGGCGGTTAAGGCGATGATCGCAAATAATAAGGAGGTGATGTTCAGGGTCATTGATATTAATTTATATGATACTTCAAATAAAATTATCGCGGCTTGTGCGGACGGAAATAATCAGCTAATTCGGTTGTAAGCTGATTGAATTCATCCTGCTGGTCTGCACGGCAGATCTTTTTTATATCGAGAAAATGATTGTAATGCGTTGTTTCCACTCGTTGTTGCAGTGAAGTGAGGCCATTAATAATGCTGTCCTTTGCTGAAGTATTTTCTACCAGCGTATGGTACAAATTATTTTTCGCTTCCATGATCTGTGCTTCCAGTTTCCTGACAGTTGTTCTGTGTTCAGTGATCAGCTGATCGTATTGTGTTACCTGCTGTTGATCGAAACCAATTTTTTCAATGATGAGTTGCCGTGGCCTGTCTTCCGGCCGCATGCCACCCGGATGTGGTGGCGGCCCGGTCCTGAACAGCACAAAGGCCATCAATCCAATATTGATAACACACAGCCCTATCACCAATCCCATCAGGAATTTTATTTTATTCATCATATAAGCTGTTTGAGTTTGACAGGTTCATGGCCGATACCACCGTAGCTATCTCGGCAGGGTTGTTGCGCTGCCGCGAAGAAAATACAACATACATGTTTGCCATCAGCAACAACACAAAGCAAGCGGTAATTGCCAGCCTCCATTGAGGAGTGGCGCTGTTCTCAATACCGGCATTGATCTTTGCCTCTATCCTTGTAAAAAGAAAAGGAGGAGCTTCAACGGGTTTGATTTTTTTTAAAGCGTCTATTTTTTGATTGATGTTCATGTTTAGGAAGCTGTGAGCTGCGAGCTGCGAGCAAAGAAAACCTCAGGCATGTAACTTCTTGCTCGAAGCTCTCAGCTCTCAGCTCGTAGCTCTCAGTTCGCCGCTCATTACCTCCTCCTTATACGCCCTCACCCTAAAAATCCTTCGCTGCCCTTCAACATTTTTGAAAGATTATTTTTTGCCCGCTGTAAAAGAGACTCAACGGCTTTTACGCCCAGGTTCATGATCTCCGCTATTTCTTTTTGCGAACGATCTTCGATGCGGCTGAGGATCAAGGCTGTTTTCTGGTTATCAGGCAGGCGGTTGATCATTTCGAAAAGCTGCCTGAGCTCTTCTTTGTCTTCCAAGGCTATACCGGGATGCTCGAAATGCATTATTGACGGATGAGCTTCCCCTCCCTGGAACAAAGAAGTAATAAAGCCGAAGCGCTTTTTCCTGCGTTTCGCTTTTAAAAAATCCAGGCTTTGATTGATGGTGATGCGATAGATCCAGGTTTTCATTGAAGCAACATTGCTGTTGTATTTATCCAGGTGCTGGAAAACTTTTACGAATACTTCCTGCGTAATGTCCTGCGCATCCTCAGCCTGCTGAACATATTGAAGCGAGAGGTTGAATACAAGGTTTTTATATTCCTCGTAAATGGCTTTAAACTGCGCCTGGCGGGTTGTTGGGCTCATGAATTTATCCGTGGAAGACAGTCTTAGC
>JBAVMD010000311.1:0-6014 GCA_049689695.1 Chitinophagaceae bacterium
GCTAACGCTCATGAAAAGCTCGTGGGCAATTTCCTGGGTGCTTTTTTCCTGCCACAATAATTCGAATAACTTCTGGTGAGTCGTGTTGTATTTGATCTGGCGATACACATCAGTTTGCGTTAGCCGCTGGTGGGCCTGCCAGTACAAAGTTTGCTTCAATAACCTGTTTTCATACAGCTTATTTTGTTTAACTTGTTCGATGGCTTCCCACAACTCGCTGACGTCCGCAGTTTTAGACAGATAGGCATGAATGCCCATCTCCAGCACACTGTTTATGATGGAGAGGTCCTGGCAGGCGGAAATCACGATGATCTTAAGTTGGGGGTAGTGTTCTTTTAGATAGCTGATGGCTTCCTTGCCGCTGATGATTGGCATGGAAAGGTCTACCAGCACGATGTCTACGGAATAGGAAGCCAATTTCCTGATGAGTTCTTCGCCGTTCTCGGCATCGAACAGCACTTCGATTCCTTCCTTATTCGAAAGCACTTCCTTGAGCGCTTTTCTAAAGATAGTGTGGTCGTCTGCAAGGCAGATTCGGGTGTGGGAGGTCATGGGATTTGTTTAACGGTTGCTACGATATAATTAAACAAACAATATTAAACGAAAAAGGTTCAAAGTCGCAACCCTGTTTAAAAAAAAATTTTTTTTTCGCGGGGATTTTCAACAAGATTGTGGGTTCCCGCATTTTTCGAAATAATCGAAAATAAATTTGGAAGGGGCGTTTTGTTCGTCTTACATTCACCAAAGGTTTAACAAAACATAGTATCATCACTGCCGGTGAACTCCGGCGAAGCCGTGAACTTCTTCTCAAAACGGCCTCTTCATTTTCCCCAATCACCTTTTATTCATTCTCTTAAAACAAGCTTGTATGTCTGCTATTGTAAGTAGCTACGACACCTGTTTGCAATCCCCGCTCGCCATGCGGCTTACAGGTATCAGGAAATTCATTGGCAATACCCCGCTTAAACAGCTGGCAGATGAAAAAACCGAGCTCTTCGTTAAGCTGGAGTATACCAATTACTCAGGCAGTATCAAAGACAGGGCGGTATTCAACATTCTTTCCAATGCAGTGGCCCAGGGATTGGTGAACGAGAAAACAACCATTGTTGAATCCAGCTCCGGAAATTTTGCAATCTCGCTGGCCTCTATGTGTCGCACGCTCGGTCTCAAATCGATTGTTGTGATCGATCCCAACATCAATGCGGATTATGAAAAAGCATTGAATGTACTCGCAGACAAAGTGGTGAAGGTGACGCAGCGCGATAAAACCGGAGGCTTCCTGCTAACACGGATAGAAACAGTTGAAGAGATCTGTGCATCTAAAAGAAATGTTTACTGGACCAACCAGTATGAAAATCCAAACAACTTCATGGCGTATTACAATGGTCTTGGCGTGGAGATATGCGAAGAAATGAAAACGCTTGATTATGCATTCATTGGTGTGAGCACTTGCGGTACTATTGCCGGTATTTCCAAAAGATTAAAAGAGCACTATCCTGCTGTAAAGATCATTGCTGTTGATATAGATGGCTCCATCATCTTTGGCCATGCGCCAAAGAAGCGGCACATTTCCGGGCTGGGGTCAAGCAAGGTCCCTCCATTGCTGCATGAAGCTATTATTGATGATGTAGTGATGGTTTCCGAGTCGCATATCGTGGATGGCTCACGCGATTTGCTTACTGATCACGCCATCTTCGGCGGCGCTTCTGCAGGCGCCATGTATTATGCCATCCGGCATTATTTCGATGCCACACCACTTGCTTGCAAACCATCCTGTTTATTTCTCTGCCCCGATAAAGGCCATGCATACCTCGACAATATTTACAATTCAGATTGGGTGCATGCCAACATAGATCCTCACTTCCAGGCAAAAGCTTTCTAAAAAAATTACCATGATCTACTTATCTGACCAGGACATCTGTAATCTTGGCTATCAATGGCCATGCGTAAGCAATTGCATTCGTGAAGGAATGCGGCTCATACATGCAGAAGATTTTGCACAACCCGTAAAGCCTTACCTGCGTTTTGGCAATCCAAAGAACCGCATCATTGCCATGCCTGCGTATGCAGGTGGGACAGTGGATACGGCGGGTATAAAATGGATAGCCAGTTTTCCCGATAATATTAAAAAAGGGCTTGACAGGGCACATTCCGTTACCATACTTAACCAGGCAAGCACTGGCATTCCATTCTGCGTGGTGAACACCAACCGCATCAGTGCAATAAGAACCGCAGGCGTTACTTCCGTGATCATACAGGAATATCTCGCACATAAAAAATTCCCGCGGGCATCGGTCAAGATCGGGCTTACAGGTTTTGGTCCTATTGGTCAAACGCATCTTGATATGTGCGCTACCTTGTTTGGCGATCTTATCGAAACTGTTTTTATTTACGATCCCAAACCTATAGACCTGCATCATGTTCCTGAGGAGATCTGTGAAAAAGTAGTGATTGCCGGCGACTGGCAAACTGCCTATGAGCAGGCCGATATTTTTATTACCTGTACTGTTTCTTCGCAGCGTTACATTGACATGCCGCCTAAGCCAGGATCATTGCACTGCAATATTTCATTGCGCGATTACCAGAATGTAACCATGAAACAGATGGACCGCATGATTGTGGACGACTGGGATGAGATCTGCCGTGAAAAAACAGATGTAGAATTCATGCACCTGGAAGAAGGACTCACAAACGAAACAGTTTATTCTTTCAACTCGCATGAGCTGCAGGAAATGTTCGAAGGATTAAAGCCCGATGAAACCATTATGTTCAATCCCATGGGAATGGCGGTGTTCGACATCTGCACTGCGCGTTTGTTTTACGATAAAGCGCTCGAGCTCGAAGCATACTCTCAGATACCCGATGGCAGGTCTTACTATATTTTCAATAAGCCTGACCTGTTGAAATATATTCCATCCAGTGAACGCGTATTGATGTAGCATAAATAACACGAATTTTTGAACACGAATTACACGAATTAAGCAAATAAGTATATATACAGTTAATTCGTGCAATTCGTGTTTAAAATTCGTGTTTCCTCCTCTGTCTTAATTCCAGTATATAAACACTTATCATGTCGAAAAAAATATTCGCTGAACACGGTAATTCCATGAAATTATCGGCCGGGCAAAAAGAACTGTGGTATTGGCAAAAGAAAGAGCCATTATCCGGAGCTTATAATGAAGGGCTGGTATTTGCACTGGACAACATCGATTTTGGGCAGTTAAGGGCTGCCTTCCACCACCTCAGCAAACGCCATCCTGTTCTCAGGACGGCTCATATTTTTCTTGAGGGCGAACCCCGCGCGGTGATCAATGATGAAGACATTGATTTTGTGGTACAAAAAGTTTCTTCATGTACAAACGAAGAGCTTTATGCTATCATTAATGCCGAGTACAACAAGCCTTTCGATCTTTCCCGTTCCGTGATCCGCATAAGGATATACGAGAGGGATTCAGGCAGAGCAGTAATGCTGGCAGTTGTGCATCACATTGCCTGCGACGGATGGTCGCTCAAGATACTCTGGAACGAGCTGCTACATTGTTATGTTCAGCCCGAGGCACAAGCAGAAGCGATGATTCCTTCTTATAACGATTTTGTACAAAATGAATCAGATTACCTTCAGACCGCTGAAGCTGATAATACCCTCGCATTCTGGAAGCAGCAACTGGAAACGATCAACGTTCATCCTTATCCCTTGCTTGAAGCAGAACAACCTGCACACACCCCAGCTGCCGCTCATTTCGTTAGCGCTTTGGAGCCTGAAGTGTTTGAGCAACTGAGAAACATAGCTCATGCCGCAGGCTGCACCCTTTTTGAAGCACTGCTTGCGATCTATCATTTATCCATCTGTTATTTTACGCGCGAACCGGAAACTCTGATCGGTTCTCCTTTCTTCAACCGTCTTTCTGAATTTAAACAGGTAGCAGGTTATTTTGTAAATGCCATCGGTTTAAAAAATGAATGGAAGGCAAATACAAGCTTTGCTCAACAGATTGCCGCTCTTCATGAGTACATGAAACAGGTGCGCATGCATGCCCGCTATCCTTTTGTTGCGGTAAAAGAAAACATGCAGCATGCAGCGCTCCATCGTTTCCAATATTTCTTTTCTGTTCGCAACCGCCTGTTCGATATCAGCAGCCCTGAAGGAGCATTGAAAGACAAACTTTCTTTCTCTTATGAAGTGCTCGACATTCTTTCCAAAACTGATCCGCAGTTCGATCTGCATCTTGAAGTTTATGAAGCTAAGCAGGGATCGAAGGCTGTGTTTCATTATAATACCGCGGTAATTGACGAGAGCATGGTGATGCGGCTTGCCGATCGTTTTCAGCAACTGTGTGCAAGAGTGGCCGCCGACCCACAGGTACGCCTGGGTGAATTGATCAAATTGCCGGAAGCCGAAGCGAAAAACGTAATTGCCCTCGGCCATGGCAGCGAAAGATCTTATGATATTCATAGCGGTTTCAGCACGCTGTTTTGCAGGCAGGCAAACGAAAGCCGTGAAAATATTGCCGTTAAAGATTCCAACAAAACCTGGACTTACCAGGAACTGATGCAGCAAGCAGCAAAAGCATCGTGTTGTCTCTTACGCTCGGCCCCGAAAAATGTTACCAACCCGGTGATTGCAGTCTGCCTCCCCCGTTCCTGTGAATTGGTGGCAACCGCTATCGGCATCTGGCAAATGGGAGGCATTTACATGCCTGTTGATCCCGGTCTGCCGATGGAACGCATCAGTTACATGCTCAAAGATGCAGGTGCATCCTTGTTCATTTCAGATCAACCGCTGCAGGGGATTTCAATTAAACAGTTAAGCATAGGCGAACTGTTTGATGGCGATGAGACCGAAGGTGATTTATTTGCCGAGCCGCTGGCTGACGCTGACTGCAACGGCGCTTATCTATTGTATACATCAGGATCAACCGGCAAGCCTAAAGGTGTATTGGTAGGCGCAGCGGGCATGCTCAATCATATTCATTCTAAATGCGAAGACCTTCAACTGAGCGCGCAAAGCATAGTTGCGCAAACAGCTTCGGTAAGTTTTGATGTATCCATCTGGCAAACCTTTGCCTGTCTGCTTGCGGGTGGCTGCGTACGTATTTACTCGCGGGATGAAGTGCTGAATATTAAACACCATCTTACGCAACTGCAGAACGATGCAATTACAGTGATGCAGATGGTGCCTTCTTATTTGCGAGAGTTTATAACTGAGGCGGAGCATCATAAAAATATTATACTTCCATCTTTACAATACCTCGTGAGCGCAGGCGAAGAATTGGATGGCGGGCTTTCCACGCGCTGGTTTCAGCGTTTTGCAGGATGCGCCATCGCCAATTGTTATGGCCCTACTGAGGCTTCAGATAATATCAGCATCAACATTTTCAGGAAGAGCGGCCATGCACTCAAAATTCCCGCGGGAAAGGCCATCAACAACATGCAGTTGTACGTGGTAGATGCGGCTGGCAACCTTTGCCAGAAAGGCGTTACCGGTGAAATATGGGTAAGCGGCATTGGATGCGCCAGGGGATATATTGGCAACGCAGTAGAAAAAACCGCAGAAGTATTTACAGAAGATCCGTTCACTGAAGGAAGATGGCTTTATAAAACCGGCGATCTTGGCAGATGGGGAATGAAGGATGAGCTGTTGCATTTCTGCGGACGAAAAGACCGGCAGGTAAAGCTGAGAGGCCAGAGAGTTGAATTATCGGAAATAGAAAATATTATCCAGCAACACAAAGCCGTAAAACAATGTGCGGTTATTTACAACGATGAAGAAGGCGGAAGTCTTGCAGGATACATTGTATGGAAACAAGGTGCGGCAATGGAAACCCTCGGGTCGTACCTCAGGGAGCAGTTACCTGCTTACATGATACCCGCTCACCTTGTTGAGCTTGAAGAAATGCCGCTGACTGCTTCGGGCAAGCTTGACAGAAAGCAATTGCCGGCAGTTGCAAACAATCATCAACACATAACACCTGCAACAAATGCGTTGGAAGAATCTCTTCTTAAGATGTGGA
>JBAVMD010000312.1:0-2687 GCA_049689695.1 Chitinophagaceae bacterium
AATGACCTAATGACCCATTGACCTAATGACTAATGACTAACCCCAATAAACCAATAAACTAATAAACCTAACCTGTAACCTCCTCCAACCTTATGCAGTCATAGTTTACGTACACCGTTTTTTGAAAAAGTTCTTCAGCCCTGTAACCTCAACCAACAACCGGTAGTCAGATGGAGAACAACCAAACAAATTTTTAACTTAGTCCCGCCCCCGGGCAGGATAATAAAAACAGATTTTATGCAAGGAGCAGAAGTAATGATCCCGATCACCATTTTCGCCGGCGGTTTTGCCATGATCTTTGGCATCGCCTACCTTAAAACCCGCGAAAACCTGGCCATGGTAGAAAAAAACATGAACCCTAAGGAACACGCCAACCGGCCAGCCCCTTATAAGAACCTCAAATGGGGATTGCTGTTGATTGGAGCAGGTTTAGGCTTGCTGGCAGCGTATTTCCTCAGCGAGTATGTAACACGTGATGATGAAAATCCAGCCATTTATTTTGCCCTGATAGGCATAGGCGGCGGATTAGGCCTTATTAACTCGTACAAGATCGAGAAGAAAGAGTTGCTGGACAGGGAAGTGAGGGCGGATAGGGAACCCCGGTTATAATTAGCAAATATGAAAATGGCGCAATATGAAAATGGAAAATCCCTTCATTTTCATATTGCGCCATTTTCACATTACTTCTTTAATTCGGTCACCGCCCGCTGCACCACCGGGTCCGTTGTATTCCAAACCTGGTAAAAACCCTTCGTTCTCCATATCTGCCTTGCCACATTGGCCCTCAGCCTGTGCACTAAGAACTCTTTTTCATGTGCGTCTACCTTGCCGGCATTGATCGTATCATTTTTGGCAAGCTTCAGCAAACCGTTCCAAAGCTCGTCGTAGTTATTGAACCTGTTGGCAAAATCAATAGGGTCCTTGTACTGCTTCAGTTCCTGCTGGTGTTCCATGTAATAGATGTAGGGGAACACGAAAACATTATTACCATCATAGAGGTTAGAAATGCTTCTTTGCAACAGGCTGGTATCGAAGGCTACGAACACATCGGGCGCTATCCCTCCGCCGCCATATACTTTTCGGCCGCCTTTTGTGGTATAAACCTGCCCATTGGTGATTTTAGCGGAATCACTTTTGAGCACTTCACCGTTCAGAAAGCGCTCCGTTACTTCATCATTGTATTCATTCATCCCCTTCGTATAAGGCTTTTGTATGCTGCGTCCGCTGGGGGTGTAATATCTTGAAACGGTCAGCCGAAGGCCTGAGCCATCACTCAGCTGGTACTGCTCCTGCACCAGCCCCTTGCCAAAGCTTCTTCTGCCAATGATGGTACCGCGGTCCCAATCCTGTATGGCGCCCGCCACTACCTCACTGGCTGAAGCAGCGCCTTCATCTATCAATATTGCCAGTTTTCCTTTTTCGAACAGGCCTTCCCGTTTGCTTTTGTATACTTCTTTGTTGGAATGGCTGCCCTGGGTATAAACAATCAGCTTATCGCTGTCGAGGAATTCATCCGCTATCTGCACGGCTTCCTGCAAAATGCCACCGCCATTGCCCCTGAGGTCAAGCACCAGGCTTTGAAGATTGTTCTTCTTCAATTCTTCCAATGCCTGCATGAACTCCTCGTACGTGGTCTCTGCAAACTTGTTCAGCTTAATGTACCCGGTTGTCTGGTCTAACATATAAGCCGCATCCAGAGAAGGAATGGGGATAGTTCCTCTTTTAATGGTGAATGGCTGTACCTGTCCTTCCCTGAACATGCGCACATTCACCTGCGAACCGCCGGGGCCACGCAATAGTTTTTTTATTCTTTCGGTATTAATGTTGTTGCCTGCAACTATGGAATCGCCCACTTTCACAAAGCGGTCGCCTATTTTGAGGCCCGCTTTATCGCTTGGTCCGTCCGGCAGCACATTCACTACGTGAACGGTATCGCGAATGATCTGGAATTCAACTCCTATGCCTTCAAAATTTCCTTCCAGGTCTTCATTCACTTCCTGTAAAATAGAAGCGGGAATATAAACGGAATGCGGATCGAGATGGGTTAGCATCTCCTGTATGGCATCGTCTCCCAGGGTATCCGTATTTACCTTGTCAACATATTTCATATTGATGAGGTCAAGCACCTCCTGCAACGGGCTCCTTTTGGCTATATGAAAAATACTGGTGCCGGTGGCAGTGTTGCCCCTCAGCCTGAAACCGATCACCATACCTGCTATCATCACCAGAGAGAACAACAAAGGCAACCAAACCTGTAAACGCTTCATTCACGGTAAATTAAAGTGTATAAGAATCCATATCTTTCAGCGACAAATTTCGAGATTAATTTTTTAATCTAAACTAATAATCAGCGAATGGCAATTTTGCTTGCTGACAGCGGCGCAACAAAGTGCGAATGGTGCCTGCTTCACAACGGCCGTAAAAAACGGATGGCAACCCAGGGCATCAGTCCTTATTTTTTAAGCGAAGCGCAGATTGTTGAGCTGCTTGATAAAGAATTGACCGGCCTCCCAAAAAACGTCCCGATAGAACAGGTATTTTACTATGGCACCGGCATGCGCAACCCCGCTAATGTTACCATGGTAAAGCGCGCATTTAAAAAGGCATTTAAAGATGCCCGAGTGAACGTGAACGATGATATGCTTGCAGCCGCCAGGTCACTCAACGGAACCAATAAAGGACTGGCC
>JBAVMD010000313.1:0-5742 GCA_049689695.1 Chitinophagaceae bacterium
GGAATACTGTGTGGAAGGTTGACCCGAGCAAAGTGCTTGCATTGTATCAATCAATATTGAATAAACCGCAGATCACCCTGGCAGATCTGTCTATACCAGGCATTGTTAACCCGGTAAACAATCAACCGGTATACAATCCTTTGAACAAATGGAACTCGGGAACGGCATCCGATGCAACCAAGGGCGGGGCCATACACCTCACCAGCACGCCCAACACCTTGCAAACAGAAATAGGATTGGCTACTTCGTCTACTGTTCAGCGTTTTAATCCGCCGCCACCGCCGCCTACTACCAACACCATGTGGCCCTCAGCCCAATACAATGATCTGATTTGTGTTGGCCAATTTGGTCAAAGATTCCGGAACAGTGACCCGAACATTGGTGGTAACGTAAATAATTTTGTTACTTCTGGTTTGGTGCTCACGCTTGCAGATCCTCCGGGACTGTATATTCAAATGCCTGATTTTTCCAACTACAAAACACCTGATGGCACAGATCCCTCTACTTTCTGGACGATTGCAAGAGGAAGCAAAACACTCAATGACCAGAGTGGCAAGCCATTGCCCGGCAATTTTATTCTCCATGCAGTGTATGAAGTGCCGGCCGGTAAAAATTATACGGTAGGTGATATTACTATTTCAGGAGAAAATATAAATTGGGGTTCCCAGGTAGCATTTACTTTTAAAATGCAGATTGTAGCCAGCGCTTATGCGGGTACAAAACCAGGAGGATTTGGTCCGGTGGGCAGTCCGACTCCTGCAAATACATTCGCACAACCGCTTCAATTATTTTACCAGGATTATTTTGAAGCTTTATACAACACGAGTGTTCCTAATCCCGTGAACAACCCGATCCCATTGTTAAGTAACAGCACTTATGTGCCATCCGTTATTAACGTTGGAACAACTTCTGCCAATATGGTGTTGGTTGCAGCAACATGCACAGCCAAGGCAGGACAGCCGTCTACTTACCCTGCTGTAACGTTTGACGATCCCAATATTAAGGCAACAGTAACTTCCATAAAGGAAAATATAAGCTACGCTGTTCCCGGTAACAGTCAGCCCAGCACATATACCGCAGTGTATATTACTGTTTCTGCAGGCACGAATGCAAAGCCGGGACAACATGGAGTTTTTATAACAAATGCCGGGCAACAATCTCAAGCCGCCATGCCTGCATTGTTTCTTGTGTCTCCTGTAACGGTGCAGTCTTATTTTGCATGGCAAAATACCGGGGTAGTGCTTAATGCAAACAGCAAGGCATCCATTCAATATGCATCGGGTTTATGGACCGCTAACCCGCAGGATAATGGAGGTCAGCTTTACAATGCAGCGGGCAATCCAAATTTTATTCCCGCAAAACCGGGTTATACCATGCCGAGCCAAAACGAAGGAGCGCTTATTGGCAAAGTAGGCACTACCGTTTTTCTTGTGGGCATGGGCGCCACAGTTCCGGCAGGATTAACCGGCGAAATACAATTATGTATCAATGATGACCTGAACGGGCAATATGGCGCGGGACTAACAGATAATATTGGTTCTATTTCCGTAACGATAACTGTGTAACCATTTCCGGGTTACTTCAAACTACTACCTGCTACAACCAACAAGCAAGAGGCATGTAACAGCGCCTCTTGCATTAAATACTTCACTTCATTTTACCGTCATGAAAAAGAACAGATACGCTATAATCGTTTTAGTTTCCTGTACGGCCTTATTGACCGGTCAGTTTTTTATAACAGCTTTCAGGGCAGATAGCAAGACCATTCCGTTAGCGCCGTCATCAAACAGTTGCAACTGTTATTCCAATTCAATACTATTCAATATCGTAATCAATTTCAACAACCAGGTGCCTGGAGATCTTGCTGCATTTAATAATCAGTCACAGGTTGATTGTTTTGCATGGCAGGAATTTATTGCTTTGAACTGGCCTGTTGATACAAGCGCCTATTTTGGCGCGCCTGGCGATTATTCGCTGGTTAGTTGGGAAACCTATATACCTAAAAATGTTTTGTTTCAACCCGGAGGCGTACCACCACCTAAGTGGGGAACACTTGTTTCGCCGCAATATGCCGCTAAATTCAAAACACAAAAGTTATTGCTGAATACTACTAAGACCAAGCTTTTAACTTTCACTACCAAGTTTGCGGATACTGATAGTACTGCAGGACTTAATCCTGACCAGGCGGCGCCTTTTGGCAAACCCAGCTGGCTCGGCGCACAAAACAAAACGAATGTATGGTACGAAGTAATGCTGAATAAAGACTATTATGATTTTGTAGTAAAGAACGGCTATTACAATGCCATCACCCAGCATGATTCTGTAATAAAAGGAACGCCTATTAATTTCCCTCAAGGCGTGTATAATGGGGCTGTAGGGGCCATAGAATTAAAAGCTGCGTGGATGGAAGTAGATAATATCAGCTCAACAAAATGGACAAGATATAAGTTATCTAAAGCAGTAGTATTTGATTCCACATCAGGAAAGTTGAGAACAACCACTGTAGCTTTGGTTGGATTGCACATTCTGCACAAAACCCAGAATCAGCCAACGTGGGTATGGGCTACGTTTGAGCATACAGATAATGTACCGGATATAGACGGGGAAACACCTCCGACTTATGGATATAATTTTTATAATAAGAATTGTACTACGCAACAGGTAAGCTTAAAAGGAGGAGGCAGTGCAACAGTGGTTTGTACGCCCAACACTTCGCCCCCTTATTACTTATCGAATGCAAATGCTGTTCCTATACAAATTACACGGGTGAATAAAATTGACCCGGTAGATGCATTGCCTATTAATGACAGCATGCAAAATAATATCAGGAAATTTTATCCGAAATCTGTTTATCAATATTACCAACTGGTAGATGCTATCTGGTCGCAAACCTTACAGCCAAATGCAACAAAGCCAATCCAGGCCCCATATCCGCTGAATACATCTTCTATGCAAAGCGGCGATGTTATTGTGGCAAACACCACCCTGGAAAGTTATGTGCAGAATACCAACACCTGTTTTAGTTGTCATAAGTTCAGCAACATTGCGCCTTATAATAATGATACGATAAACAACAATATTTTCGGCGATTTCAGCTTCGCGATCTCTGCAGCACAATACGCCAACACGTCAAAAGCAAAGAAAAAAAAGTAAGTTTTCACAAAGAGGCAGATTCTCAGCATTGGATCATTGCTTCACAATGGCGCCGCCCTTCATTACGAACTTTACGTTCAACAGCACGTTGATGTCTTTTTCTATGGCCGGATCAACGGCAATAATATCCGCCCAGAAACCTTTTTTGATGGAGCCGATTCGGTTCTCCCAACGCAAATGCTTTGCTGCATGGATGGTTGCAGATTGCAGCACCTGTGGTATGCCGATGCCGGCGGTGTGATACATGAAGAGAGTGCGCTTGAACATTTCACCGTAAGGAAATCCAAGCACTGTATAATCATCAGCTCCTGCTACGATGGTTACACCAGCCTTCACAGCTTTCTGCAAAAGTTCGGTTATTGATTTAATGCGGGCGCTGATATTCCGTTTGATGTTTGGGTTGGTGGGGTTCATGATAGTCATGGCCTTTTCAAAAACAACAGAGTCAGAGAAAGTGGGAATCCAAACCACGCCTTTGCGCGCCATGAGTTGCAATGTAGTGTCGTGCACCTGGTAGCCATGCTCGATTCCGTCTACGCCGGCCATTACTGCGTTGTATACAGAAGTGTTGGTGACTGCATGCGCGGTAACGCGAATGCCATAGCGATGCGCTTCGTTGACGATAGCTTTCATTTCTTCTACTGACAGCATGGTGGGATTGGGTGCATTGTCGGAATATATTTTTATAACATCTGCTTTTTGTGTGAGGTTTTCACGAACGGCCTGTATGGCATCGTCAACGCTTTTTACAATTCGGTATTCTTTAGAGGCGATGTGCTGTTGCTCATAAATGAGGCCGGGAAACTGGCCACCTTCGGTTGAAAGTCCCGGACCGGAACAGCGCATACGCGGTCCCGGTACATAACCGATATTAATAGCTTCGCGAAGGGCTACGTCAGCAAAGAGTCCCGAATTGCCCAGGTCCTGCACGGCGGTGATACCGCCTTCCAATGCTGTTTTGGCGCGTGCCGCTCCATACAATGCACGCAGTGCATCAGTGCGAAGGTTTACGTCTCGCAGGTAAGACAGGGCCGGGTCGGTGCTACCCGGGTATAATTTTGATTCACTCAATAAATGTGTATGTGCATCTATCAGTCCCGGCAATATAGTATAAGCAGATAGATCGATGAAGGTGTATTCGTTCTTCTCTGCATCAGTAAGTTCGCTATCGGTTTTCACCGCTTCGATCATATTGCCTTTTACCAGTATGGACAATCCCTTTTTGAATGTGGCCGTCTCGCTGTCAAACAGCGAACCCGTTTTTATGCGATAGGATTTTTGAGTGGATTGAGACAGTACGGCAAATGAACAGGTGAATAAACAAACGAATAAAAGCAGTCGTATCATGGGTTCAGTTTAATGGGCAATGATAGTTGTAAAACCCGTAAGCGGTGCGCCGTTCGTGGAAATGGAGGAACCATTTGTTTTGTATATTCAGTGCGCCGATGGGCGAATATCAGGATCTGCTTTTTGCCCGTGAAGTGTTTATACAATCACCGTTGGGAAAACGGCATACCAGGCAGGCGTTACAGCGTTTTAAATTGCACACTCAAAAAACAAAAAAAGATGAATCCTAACAAAGCATTATGGGAGAAAGGAGATTTCACCCGCCTTGCAGAAACCATGCGCGGAAGCGGCACTGAACTGGTGGCCAAACTGGGCATTACAAAAGGTATGAAGGTTTTAGACCTGGGGTGTGGCGACGGCACCACAGCTATTCCCGAAGCAAAACTCGGAGCAGACGTATTGGGTGTTGACATTGCAACCAATCTTGTTGAAGCCGGCAACAGGCGCATACAGGAAGAAAGTATTACCAATTGCAAGATCCAGGAAGGAGATGCAACCAATCTGAACGAGCTGGCAGATGCAAGCTTTGATCTTGTAGTAAGCGTTTTTGGCGCCATGTTCGCGCCCAAGCCTTTTGACGTAGCCAAAGAAATGGTACGTGTTACAAAGCCTGGCGGCAGGATCGTAATGGGTAACTGGATACCGGGCGACCCTACTTTGGTTGCGCAGATATTAAAGATCAGTTCTGCTTACACTCCACCTCCACCGGAAGGCTTTATCAGTCCAATGTTGTGGGGAGTAGAAAGCAATGTGACAGAACGTTTTGAAGCTGCAGGTATTCCAAAGGAAAATATATCTTTTTCAAAAGAGACCTTCACATTCGAAGGACCTTTTTCACCGGCAGAATTCGTGAGCAGGTTCAAGAATTTTTATGGTCCTACAATGAATGCGTTTGAAGCTGCGGAAAAGAATGGGAAGTCAGCAGAGTTGCAGAGTGAGCTGGAGGGTTTGTTTGCGAGTCAGAATAAGAGTGCGAATGGCAGTACGAGTATTCCGGCGACGTTTTTGAAGGTGGAGGTGAAAAAGTAAATAGCTGGTCGGTATGAATCAGTGTAGTTGGTTTTTTTGCTGACTATATGGTCCCGCTTTTCAACATTTGATAAAGCTCATACGACATATATAAAACCCAAAGCGCTATTATGAGCATAAAAATTAAAAATCCGGTACTTTTCCAGCCTCCTTTAACGGTATTGTGCTTTGGGTTTTCTGGCAAGTAAAACACCTCGATTGCATCATTTAGCC